>NZ_PSWE01000060.1:0-3466 GCF_002932195.1 Rathayibacter sp. AY1C4
CCTCCGTCCCGGTCCGCTCCGTCCCGGTCCGCTCCCGCCCCGCTCCGGCTGGCGGACGCCCCCGCCGCGCAGGAGAGCCGTCGAACTCGAGAGATCACGACCGGACGACCTCCACGTGGTTCACGTTCTCCGCCGCCCGCCGCCCGCCGCCCGCCGCGTCCGTCGGCACTCTCCTGCCCCGTCCTCTCCGGCCCTGCTCTGTCCTCTCCGTCCACGTCCTCTCCTGCCCCGTCCGGTCAGGAGCGCCCCGCCGCGGCGACCGCTCCACTCCGCCCGTGCCCCCGCCCGTGCCGCCGCCCGACCTCACCGGATGCCGCTGCGCGCGAACCCCTGCACGAAGTAGCGCTGGAAGCACAGGAACAGCAGCACCATCGGCAGCACCGACACCAGCGCCAGCGCCATGCTCGCGCTGTAGTCAGGCGTCGACTGGCCCTTGAGGTAGAGCAGGCCGATCGGCAGCGTGAACAGCTCGTTGTCCTTCAGGGCGATCAGCGGCCAGGCGAAGTCGTTCCAGCTGCCGAGCAGAGTCAGCAGGATCAGGACGGCGATCAGCGGCTTCGAGAGCGGCAGCACGATCTGCAGGAACACCCGCAGGTGGTCGGCCCCGTCGATCCGCGCCGCCTCGATCAGCTCCTCCGGGATGGAGAGGAAGAACTGCCGGGCGAGGAAGATCCCGAAGGCCGCCGCTGCTCCGGGCAGGATCACCGACCAGTAGGTGCCGTAGATCTGCAGTCCGGTCACGAGCTTGAACTGCGCGACCATGATCGCCTGCACCGGGATCATCATCGTGGCCAGTGCGAGCAGGAACAGCAGGTTCCGCCCCGGGAAGCGCAGCCGCGCGAAGCCCCAGCCGGCCAGCAGGTTCACCACGACGGTGAACACCGTGACGAACACCCCGATCACGACCGAGTTGACGAACCACTCGCCCACGGGGAAGCGCGCGAACACCGTCGCGAAGTTCTCGAACGAGATCTCGCTCGGCCAGAAGCGGGGCGGGCCGGGCGCGAACACCTCGCCGCGCGGCGAGAAGGCGATGACGAGCATCCAGTACAGCGGGAAGAACACGATCGCCGAGGCGACGATCGCGACGACGAGGCGGACGACGAGTCCGGAGCGGGAGCCGTCGCGGCGGGAGGGGCGCCGGCGCGGGGTCTCGCGGGCGGTGGCCGCGGTTACCGCGGCGGGCGTGGTGACGGTGGAGGACGACATGAGGGCTCCTAGTCGACGAGGTCGCGCGTGCGGCTCGTGCGCCACTGCAGGTAGGTGAAGGCGAGGGAGACCAGCAGGATGACGACGCCGAGCGCGGCGCCGTAGCCCTGCTCGCGGACCTGGAAGCCGTTGCGGTACGCGTAGGTGCCGAGCACCGACGTGGAGAAGCCGGGGCCGCCGCCCGTCATCACGAAGACGATGTCGAAGACCTGGAACGAGGCGATCACGTTCATGATCAGCAGGAAGAAGGTGGACGGGCCGACCAGCGGCACCGTCAGTGCGCGGAACTGCTGCCAGCGCGTCGCTCCGTCGATCCGTGCGGCCTCGTAGAGCTCGGGCGAGACGCTCTGCAGGCCCGCCAGGTAGATCACCATGTTGAAGCCGATCCGCAGCCACACCGCGGTCAGCATCACCGAGATCATCGCCGCGGAGCCGTCCGACTGCCACGCGACCGGCGAGGCGCCCAGCGAGCTCAGCACCTTGTTCACGATGCCCGAGGACTCGCTGAAGATCGTGACCGCGATCATCCCGGAGGCGACGCCCGAGATCACCAGGGGCAGCACGATCACCGTGCGGAAGATCCCGCGCGCGGGCAGCACGGAGTTGAGCAGCACGGCCAGGCCGAGGCCGCCGGCGAGCTCGAGCGGCACGGTGACCGCGGTGAAGAGGATGGTGTTGCCCAGGCTCTGCCAGAACACCGGGTCGGCGCCCATCCGCAGGTAGTTCGCGAAGCCGACCCACTCGGGCGTGCCGAAGCCGCGCGACTCCTGGAACGAGAGCTGGATCGCCCAGAGGATCGGCACGAACAGGAACAGCGCCATCAGGAGCAGGTTCGGGCCGACGAAGCCGAAGCCGGCGAGGGCCTCGCGCCTGCGGGCCGACCGCGGCCAGGCGGAGGAGCCCGCCCGGCCGCGGAGGGTGGTGGCGGTCATCAGCTGGTCGCCTGCTGGATGGCCGCGTCGAGGCCGGAGAGGGTCTCCTCGGTGCTGCGCCCGCCGACGAACGCCTCCTCGAGCTGGTCCTGCATCGCGACGGAGATCTTCGCGAGGAACGGCGAGGTGAGCTGCTGCACGTCCCGCGGGGTGATCGTCGCGGCCTGCTCGACGAACACGGGCATCACGTCCGGGCGCACCGCGAAGTCGATCGACGCGGGGTCGATGTCGGACCGGGTGGGCAGCTCGTTCGTCGCCGCGCAGAACTCGGCCATGGTGTCGGCCTGCGTCATGAACGAGAGGAACTCGGTCGCGAGCTCCGGGTTGTCGGTGTCGGCCGTGGCGACGAGGGCGTTGCCGCCGAGGTCGGTCGCGCCGCGCTCGTCGACGGGCATCGGCGTGGCGGTCCACTCGAAGTCGGCGAGGTCGTCGATGTCCGGCACGAGGAAGGACCCGGCGAACGCCATCGCCGCGGTCTGCTCCGTGAAGAAGGAGTCGGCGTAGGTGGCGGACTTCACCGAGCTGGTCGGCGGGACCCAGTCGTTGTCGAAGAAGCTCTTCGTGAAGTCCAGCGCCTTCGCGCCGGCGGCGGAGTCGATCGCCGGAGTGGTGCCGTCCTCCTCCAGCAGCGTGCCGTCGGCCTCGAACAGCCAGCTCAGCCAGCGGGGCGTGCCGCCGAGCTGCCAGTTGTAGACGAACGGATACTGCTCGGCGGGCAGGCTCGCGCGCAGCTTCGCGGAGGCGTCGGCGAACTCCTCCCAGGTCCACGCCTCGTCGGCGGTGGTCGGCACGTCGGTGATGCCGGCCGCCGCGAGCAGCTGCGTGTTCACCAGCAGCGCCGACACGTCGGTCTGGTGCGGGACGCCGTAGGGCTTCCCCTCGAAGGAGACGGCCTCCTGGAACGCGGGCGTGAAGGAGTCGAAGTCGTCGATCCGGTCGGTCAGGTCGAGCAGCTGCTCCTGGCTGGAGTAGACGCCGAGGTTGCCGTAGTCGACGCGGAACACGTCGGGGGCCTCGCCCGACGACAGCTGCGCGTCGATGTTGCTGAACATCTGGTCGTAGGGGACGACGTTGAGCTCGACGCTCGCCCCCTCGTGCTCGGCCTCGAAGTCGGTGATCAGCGACTCGAAGGCCGCCTGCTCGGACTCGCTGGCCCAGGTGGTGAAGGTGATCGAGTCGGCGTCGGCCGAACCGCCGCCTCCTCCTCCGAAGCCGCTGCAGCCGGTGAGGGCGGCGGTCGACGCCAGGACGGCGGCGAGAGGGATGAATCGTCTGCGCATGGGTGGTCTCCTGCTGTGAAGGGTCGGACGGGGGCGGGGTCGGAG
>NZ_PSWE01000061.1:0-3260 GCF_002932195.1 Rathayibacter sp. AY1C4
TCGCGCCCGCAGCGCGAGGCTCCTCTGACCCGGCCCGGCTCGAACGGGCTGCCACCCTCACCGTGCTGCGGGCAGGACACCCCCTTACTGGATTAGGGGTGCCTTGGGCGGGCGCATTCGACGGTAGTGCGGCGCGAGCCTCGGAGGGCTAGTGCGTCGATGCGTCCGGCGTCCGATGAGGGGTCGTCATCCGGCCGCCCAGGATGGCCGCGCATGAGACCGGAATCTCGCGGCGCTGTTTGTCGCAATAGACCCGCCCGATGAGATGCCCGATGGTGGGGCGTCAACTGACACACTGAGCGCACGGTCGCTCGTGGGATACGCCCGCGTCTCAACCGACAAACGGACTCGACCGCGTAGCGCGACGCGCTCCGGGCGGCCGGCGTCCCATCCGATCGGATCTACGCCGACTTGGGTCTGACCGGCCGGAACCGCGAGCGTCCCGCGCTACGAGAGGCGCTGGCTGCGTGCAACGCCGGATCGACTCTGCTCGTGACGAAGCTCGACCGGCTCGCGCGGTCCATCACAGACCCTCGCGACATCGTTGATGAGCTGACCCGCCGCGGGGTGAAGCTCAGCATCGGGGGATTGGTCCACGATCCGGAGGATCCGATCGGCCGGCTGCTGTTCGACGTGCTCGCGATGGTCGCGGAGTTCGAGGGGGATCTGATTCGTGCCCGCACTCGTGAGGGGATGAAGGTCGCGAAGGCCAAGGGGCGTCTGCCTGGCCGTCAGCCGAAGCTGTCGCCGAAGATCGAGGCGCATCTGGTCGCAGAGCATCTTGCCGGGAACTGCACCGCTGCCGAGTTCGCGGCGGAGTTCAAGGTCGCGCGGTCGACGGTCTATCGGGCGGTGCAGCGGGCTGATGCGCGCGCCGCTGGCGCTGTCGCCCTGGCGCCACCGACGGAGGGCGCATGATGTCGGGGGCGGAGAGGGTACCTGCGCTGGTGCCGGAGAGGGTGGAAGTGCTGCCCGGTTGGTCTGCGCTTACACGTGTTCTCAGCACCGGGTGGGGATCTCTCGCCCAGGCGATCGCCTGTATCTGGCTCTTCGTCGGGTTCGCGGTCCTTCCTCCGGGATCGCGTCTGCCCCTTTTCGTGCAGCTGGTGCTGTTCTTCGCCGCTCTCGCTTGGTCAGTGATCTGTCTCGCGATCGGCACGTCCAGGGTCACCGGTGAGAAGGAAGCCGGTTACACGACCCTGGGGCTCGGGCGCATCACGGTTCCTGCGGTTGATGCGAGAACGGGCGTCGTCCTGCGGGCGGCAGGCGAGCCGCACTGCCGACTCGTCGGCCGGGTCCGGCACTCCACCGCCGAGGCGTCCGCCGCTCAGTCGAACCGCGCGCCCTCCGGCCGCGGCGGCAGCACGAACAGGATCAGCAGGAACACGTAGCCGGCGATCGGCACGAGGATCGCGAGGATCCAGAGCCCGCTGCGGTTCACGTCGTGCAGTCGCCGCCAGATCAGCGAGAGCGACGGGAGGAACGTCGCCAGGGCGATCGCGCTTGCGGCGAGCGACACCCAGAAGGTCTGGAACGGCGCGCCGCTCGGGTACGGCGTCAGTGTGAAGTCGAGGCGCCACGGACCGCCGTCGGCCAGCTGCAGCAGCCCTGTGAGGACGCTGCCGAGGAGGATGATCCACCAGTACTCGGCCCGGCTCGCCCTCCCGCGGAAGCGGAGGTAGTTGCCGAAGAAGCGGCGGAGCGCCGCCATCGGCGGAGCCCCGTAGTAGGGGAGGGTCAGCGGCGGCTCGGGGGTGCTCGGGCTCATCGGGTTCCGTCTCTCATCCCTCGACCGTATCCCCTGCTCCCCGGGGCGCCGCGTCGGCCGTGCTGACGACATCCCCGTCTTAGCGCCGGAGGAACGCCGCTGCATTCACGAGGCCGAAGGCCGCCGTCTTTACAACGGAGGAAGAACGTTCCAGCTCGACCGTGAACACGCGGATCGGCGCGCGCCGGAGCACGTTCTACCTCCGTTGTGAACACGATCAGCGGGTAGGAACCGCCTCCGCCCGCACCGCCGCCGTCGCCCGGGCGTCGACGATCAGGCTGACGACGAGCCCCACCGCGACGATGACGATCGCGACCCACGGCAGCACGTCGAGCCCGCTCGCGTCGATCGCCAGTCCGCCGACGACCGCGCCGCCGCCGATGCCGATGTTGAACGCCGTCGTCTGGAGCGCCGCGGCGAGGCTCCGCAGGTGGAAGGAGGAGGTGCGCAGCATCCGGGTCTGGAGCATCGCCGGGATGCCGCCGAACGCGATGTTCCAGATCACCGCGGCGACGACCACGGCCGTGGCGGCGCCGGTGCCCGCGGCGACGGCCAGGCCCGCGAGCGCCAGCACGACCGCGATCGCGGCGACCACGAAGCCCGAGCGGGGGAACCGGTCGGTCGCGAAGCCGGCCAGGACGAGTCCGACCGCCCCTGCGCCGCCGAACGCGAAGAGCACGAGCGGCACCGTGTCGGGGGCGAAGGAGGCGTTCTCGAGCCAGGGCGTGATGTAGGTCGAGAGGGTGTTCTGGCCGATCAGCACCAGCAGGATGACGACGCAGACCCCGATGATGCGGGGGAGCGTCCGGTCCTTCCGCGCCGGCAGGCGGATCTCGCCGGTCCGCAGCGGGATGTGGTGGTCGACCGCGGGCAGGAACTTCACCACGATCAGCGCGAGCACGAGCACGACGCCGCCGAGGATCGCGAAGGTGGGCCGCCAGCCGAACGCGTGCCCGAGCGCCGTGCCCAGGGGGACGCCGAGGACGAAGGCCGCGGAGCCGCCGCCCGCCGTGATCGCGGTCGCGCGGCCGAGCTGCTCCGGAGCGACGAGATGCGCGGAGTAGGCGGCGACGATCGCCCAGAAGAGGCCGTGGGCGAGCCCGCCGAGGATGCGGGCGCCGATGAGCAGCCCGAAGGTGGGGGCGAGCGCGGCGAGGACGTTGGCGACCGCGATGGTGCACAGCGCCACGAGGAGGAGGCTCTTGCGCGAGAAGCGCTGGGTCACCAGGGTCAGCGGAGTCGTCGCGACGACGACGGTCGCGGCGAAGATCGTGACGAGCTGGCCGGTGAGCGAGATGCTCACCCCGAGGTCGCGCGACATGTCGGGGATGAGCCCGGTCGGGAGGAACTCGCTCGTCACGGAGACGAAGACGGCGCCGGCGAGCGTGAGCAGGCCGATCCAGGGGAAGGCGGGGGCTTTCGCGGTGTCCTGAGGGTTCACGGTGTCCTGAGGTCGGGGGCGGGCGGAGCACGGAGCCGTAGGAGTGTGCAG
>NZ_PSWE01000062.1:0-2683 GCF_002932195.1 Rathayibacter sp. AY1C4
GAGCGGGCGGGGACGTACGCGCGAGGACGCGTCCCCGTCCGGGACAGGCACCGCATCGACCGGCACCTGGACGGGTGCCTCTCCTGCCGGGAGGCGCTGCCGGTCACGGCGGGGCGGGACCGGCGCCCAAGCCCGCCGTCCCCGAGGCTCCGGCCCCCTCCGGGCCGCCGGGGGCCACGACCGGGGGCTCCGCGCCGGGCCCGATCGGCAGCGGCCCGGCCCTGCCCTCCGTCCCGGTCCCGACCCCCGCACCGAGCACTCCGGTCCCGGTTCCTGTTCCGACCGTGACTCCCCCACCGGACACTCCGGCTCCGGCAGCGACGCACGTACCGAGCACTCCGGCGCCGGTCCCTACAGAGGCGCCGAGCACCTCCGCTCCGGTCTCGACTCCCGCACCGGTCACGACCCCCACTCCGGCCGCACCTCCCGCTCCGGCCGCACCGGCCCTCGCGCTCGACACCGACGGCCGGCTGCTGCCCGATGCCCGGGGCACCGCCGCGCCCGGCGCCGAGGTGCTCCTCGAGGACGCCTCCGACGGACACCGTGTGGGCTCCGCCACCGCCGACGCCGACGGCTCCTGGACCGCGCCGGCGCTCCCCCTCCCCGCGGGCAGGACCACGGTGCTGGCGCGCACCGCCGCAGGAGTCAGCGCCCCCGAGACGGTCGACCTGCGCGCTCCGGTGCTCCTCGCCCGGGCCGCGTCGAGCGGGGGCGCGGTCGGCGTGCTCGTGCTCGCCGATCCCGACGCGGACGGCCTCGACCTCCTGGTCGACGGCGGGCAGGTGCGGTTCCTCGTTCCCGGAGCCCCCGTCCTCGCCGCGACGCTGGAGGTCGGTCCCGGGAGGCACACGATCGGCGTCCGCTACTCCTCCCCGGACGGGCGGACGGGACCCGTCGCCGTCGTGTCCGTCGACGCGGGCTGAGGCGCGCGGACCGCCCCGTGCCCCACCGTTATCCTGGGCGGATGCAGCCCGAACCCGCCGCGTCCGCGACTCCCCGGCCCGCCTCCGCGAGCACCCGTCCGACGGGCAGCGACGCCGCGTGGTCCGGCGCCCGGCCCGCGGGAAACCACTGGACCCTGACCTTCGCCTGCCCCGACCAGCCGGGCATCGTGCACGCCGTGTCCGGTGCCGTCGTCCAGGCCCGCGGCAACATCACCGAGAGCCAGCAGTTCTCGAGCGCCGACACCGGCCGCTTCTTCATGCGCCTGCAGGTGGAGTCGCCCATCAGCCGCGAGGAGTTCGCCGCCGCCCTGCTGCCGATCACGGAGCACTACGGGATGACCTGGCGCCTCGACGTCGTCGGCCGGCCGCTGCGCACCCTCGTCCTCGCCTCCACCGCCGCGCACTGCGTCAACGACCTGCTCTTCCGCCAGCGCGCCGGGCAGCTCGCGGTGGACATCCCGATGATCCTGTCCAATCACGGCAGCCTTCGCGACCTCGCCGAGTTCTACGGCGTGCCCTTCGAGTCGCGACCCGTGGTCTCGCCGGAGTCGAAGCGCGGGTTCGAGGAGCGCGTGCTGGAGGTCGTCGAGGAGCACGACGTCGAGCTCGTGGTCCTGGCGCGCTACATGCAGATCCTCTCCCCCGAGCTCTGCGCGCGACTGGCCGGCCGCGCCATCAACATCCACCACTCGTTCCTGCCGGGCTTCAAGGGCGCGAACCCCTACAAGCAGGCGCACGCCCGCGGCGTCAAGCTGATCGGGGCGACCGCGCACTTCGTCACCAGCGACCTCGACGAAGGGCCGATCATCGAGCAGAACGTGGTGCGCGTGGACCACTCGCACTCGGTCGCTCAGCTCGTGGCGATCGGGCAGGACGAGGAGAGCCGTACGCTCACGCAGGCGGTCAAGTGGTTCGCGGAGGACCGGGTGCTCCTCGACGGGGCCCGCACCATCATCTTCCGCTGACCTCCGGCGGCTAGCATGGTCGGCGTGAATCGAGCAGGAGCGGACACCGCGGGCACCGACATCAGGATCGGCCCGAACGCGATCCTCCGGTTCCTCCTGGAGCTCGTCGCGTTGGCGACCTTCGCCCTCTGGGGCTTCGCGTCGTGGGACCTCCCGTGGAACATCGTCCTCGGCATCGGCGCTCCGGTGGTCGCCGCGCTGGTCTGGGCGCTCTTCCTCTCGCCGCGCGCGGTCCTCGCGATCGACGTCTACGGCCGCTCGCTGATCGAGCTGCTCGTGATGGGCGCCGCCGCGCTGGCGTGGCTGGACCTCGGCCAGCCGGTCGTCGCGATCGTCTTCGGCGTCCTCGCCGTCGTCTCCGGCGTCATCGCGGGACGCCGCTCCCTCTGATCCTGACGGCGGCCGCTCAGGCCGAGGGGGGCGCTCGCTCGGAGCCGTCCACCGCTGTCCCCGAGGGTGCACCGCGGTCCCCGTGCGCTCGCCGCCGCCTCGGACCGGAACCGAACGCGTCGTCCCGGCTCGCAGCGGCAGGTCGCCACCGCGTTCTCCCGTCGATGCACCTCCGGGGATGCGCGACCGCAGCGGGACCCCGGGCCGATCGCGCCGCCGGGCCCCCAGTCGGAGGTGCTCCGCCCCGCCTGATCGTCGATCTCTCCCCGACCCGCTCCCGCCTCCGCTCTCGAGCCGTTCCCCCACGCAGCCCGATCGCGGTGCGCCCCGTCCTGCTGGACGCGCCCTACGAGGTCTCCGGCACCGGCTCGACCGGCACCGGCA
>NZ_PSWE01000063.1:0-2514 GCF_002932195.1 Rathayibacter sp. AY1C4
GGTTCGAGCGGGCCGGGTTCGAGCGGACGGGTTCGAGCGGGGTGGGCGGCGCGGGCTGGTGCTCGGCTCAGGAATCGCGCGGACAGCGGTGTGCGAGCCCGCGCTCGCCGGCGGTTCGTCCCTCCACAGGCGGGGTACCGGCTCCGTTGTCCCGATCCTGGTCACGGGCCCCGGCCCGATGTCGGTGGTCGCTGATTCAATACACGTATGAGAAGTTCGGGTGACGCGGCGCAGGCGGTCGAGGCGGTGCGCGCGGGCGAGACGGCGCAGACGCTCGACGCGGTGCGCGCGCTCGCCGGTCTCGCGGCGGGGCTCGCCCGCTCCTCGGCGCCGGTGCTGCTCGCGGGGGCCGTCGCCCTGCACACGGCGTAACGGGCAGCGCTGCTCGTGCCGGAGTCGTTCGCGCGGGGGAGTCGTCTCTCCCGGAGCGAGGCGGGAGACCTCGTGGAGCGCTCGATCCGAGCCGAGTTCGCGACGGTGCTCGGGATGTCGGAGCGCGCGGCGTCTCGGCGTCTCGAGCACGCTCGGCTCCTCATCGAGGACCTCCCGGAGACCCGCACCCTCCTGGCCGAGGCCCGGATCCTCTGGGAGGCCGGCGAGGTCGTCTGCGCCGCCGCCGCGACCCTCCCCGCTCCGTCGCGCGCGCCCTTCGACGAGCGGGCGGCCGCCGCGGCGCTCACGCAGACGCCCACCCAGCTCCGCCGGACCGTGGCGCGGTTGCGCGACGAGCTGCACGAGCAGCCGTTCACCGAACGCCACGCCCGCGCCCGAGAGGACCGCAGCGTGTGGCTCGGAGCCGAGGCCGACGGCATGGCCACGCTCTGCGCCCTGCTGCCGGCCCCGGTCGCGGTCGGCGCCTACAACCGTCTCGACCGCATCGCCCGCTCGCTCCGCGACGGGGCGGACGCGGCGGGGATCGGGTTCGGTGCAGGTGCAGGTGCAGGTGCAGGTGCAGGTGCAGGTGCAGGTGCAGGTGCAGGTGCAAGTGCGAGTGCGAGTGGGAGTGGGAGTGCGAGTGCGAGTGCGAGTGCGAGTGCGACTGCGACTGCGACTGCGACTGCACAGAGCGGTGCTGGTGCCCGTGGCGATGCTCCGGTGGCAGTCGGCGCGCGGCCGGACGCTGGTGCTGGTGCTGGTGCTGGTGCTGGTGCTGGTGCTGGTGCCGGTGCCGGTGCCGGGCTCGGCGCGGAGACGGGTGGCGGCGCCGGTGGAGACGCTGACATCTCCCTCGGCGACGGCCGGACGCTCGCGCAGCTGCGGGCCGACGCCCTCGTCGATCTGCTCATCGACGGCGACATCTCCGCAGACGGATCCTCGGGAGAAGGAGCGAGCGCCGTCCGTGCCTCGGGCTCCGGAATCCACGCCTCGGTCTCCGGAGTCCGCGCCGACGTGCGCCTCACCCTCGCCGCCAGCACCGCGGTCGGCCTCGACGACGCGCCGGCCGAACTCGACGGCTACGGTCTCGTCCCCGCCGACATCGCCCGGGAGCTCGTGCGCACGGCGGCCGCCTTCACGCGGGTGCTGACCGATCCGGACACGGGAGTGGTGACGTCGGTCGGCAGGACCCTCCGCGTCCCGCCCCCTCGGATGCGCCTCCAGCTGCAGCTGCGCGACCGGACCTGCCGGTTCCCCGGCTGCACCCGCGCGGCCTCGACGGCGGAGGCCGACCACACCCTCGAGTGGCGGAACGGAGGCGAGACCGCCCTCGGCAACCTGGCCTCGCTCTGCGTCGCGCACCACCACGTCCGCCACGGCGACCGCTGGACCTACGCCCTCCATCCGGACGGCACCGTCGTCTGGACGACCCCCACCGGCCGTCGGATCACCGACCGACCGCGGGCGCTGCCCGGGGCTCCGCTGCCGCCCACGCGACGACCGACGCCGCAGTCGGCGCAAGAACCGGAGCCGGAGCCGGAGCCGCGGCCGGAGCCGGAGCCGGAGTCGGAGTCGGAGTCGGAGTCGGAGTCGGAGACGGAGCCGAAGCCCGAGCCGCACCCGCTGTCACCACGATCCTCGTCATCGCAGCTGAGGTCATCGCGACCGTCGTCTCCTCGGCCGTCGCCCTCGCTGCTGGCGCCGACGCGGCCGCGGTTCGTGGACGCGTCTCCGCCGTTCTGATCCGCAGCCCGACCTGCCGGGCGATCCGACACTCCGTCGGCCGCGAGGCGGTGCATCGCCGTGCCTGGACCCGCCCAGGCGCCCTCGCGCTCTCGCACCTCCGGCGCCGCGAGGTCCGTCGGCACGTTGGCGCTTCGTCGAGCCTCGAGTTCCGAGCCTCGAGTTCCGAGCCCCGAGCCCCGTGTCCCGTCGTGCTTCGGCGCTTCGGGGCGTCGGCCACCGCGTCCCGGTCCGCCCGCGTCCCGGTCCGCCCGCGTCCCGGTCCGCCCGCGTCCCCGGTCCGCCCGCGTCCCGGTCCGCCCGCGTCCCCGGTCCGGACTCGTCGTCCGCCTCGTCGTCGCGATCGTCGCCTCGGCGATCGTGTTCTTCCCGCTGTACTGGATGCTCGTCATCGCC
>NZ_PSWE01000064.1:0-2401 GCF_002932195.1 Rathayibacter sp. AY1C4
CGGTCACGCCGTCGAGCCTAGGGGCGGGCGCGGCGGCGGGGCGAACGGGCGGGGGCGTTCCGGCGGGGACGGACGGAGCGGGCTCGCACCGCGGACCGCCTCGGACGAGCTCCGCGATCCGCAGCACCCGGTCGACCGACGTCCGGGCGGACGGGTCGTGTGCTGGGACCCGCGCGGACCTCCGCGGTCGGCGGGACGTCATGTCCTGTTCGCCTGCCGCCCCTTGCCCGCGCGCCGCTCCGAGCGCACGCTGGAGCCATGACCGCCTGGAGCCCTCTCGAGACCGTCGGCGCCGTGGTGCTCGCCCTCGCGCTGATCGGGCTCGCCGCCGCGGCCGTGGCGGTCGGAGCGGGCGACGAGATCGCGTTCATCGGCGTGCTGGTCGCCTTCGCAGTCGCGGTCACCGGGCTCGGCCTCCACATCGCCGGCCGCGAGGCGCGGTACCGCCGCGACAACCGGTGACGCCGAAGCGCTTCCGCCGCGACGACGGCTGAGGAGGCGCGCTCCCGCCGCGACGGCCGCTGAGTGGAGGGACTCCCGCCGCGACGGCACTCGGCCGGTCAGTGCCCGAGCTCCACCAGCAGCACGCCGGCGATGATCAGGCCGATCCCGCCGAGCATCGTCCAGGTCAGCGGGTCCTGGAACAGCCAGCGGCCGAGCACCGCGGTCAGCGCGACTCCGACCGCCGCCCAGATCCCGTAGGCCACCCCGATCGGCATGCCCTGCGCGAGCGCCCCGGCCAGCAGCGTGAACGCGACGACGTAGCCGACTCCGACCACGACGTACCAGCGCTTCCGGCCGTCCGTCGCGGGCTTGAGGCTCATCGTCGCGGCGACCTCGGTGAGGATCGCGCCCGAGAGCAGCAGCCAGGCCATCAGCGCACCGCCCGGCGCGCGGCCTGCGCTCGCTGCGAGCCGATCTCGACCATCAGCACGCCCGCGATGATCAGCACCAGCCCGATCGTCATCACGCCCGTCAGCGGCTGACCGAAGAGCACGGCCGCGAGGACCGCCGTCAGCGCGACGCCGCACGCGCCCCACACGCCGTACGCGACTCCGATCGGCATGCCGGCCTTGAGCACCCGGCTGAGGAGGACGAACGCCGCCAGGTAGCCCGCCACCACGAGGGCGTACCAGCCCGGCGACTCGATGGCGGCCTGGAGGGCGAGCGACGCCGTCACCTCGGTGAGGATCGCGCCGGTGAGGAGCACCCAGCTCATCGTGTGCCGTCGGATCGGGTCATCCGGCCAGCGTAGGGCGGGCGCGGAGGCGTGCGACCGCGGAACGAGGGCTCAGCGCGCGGGGAGGGTGGGAACGATCGTTCTCTGGGCAGTGACGCGCTCACCGCGCGAAGTGCTCGCGCACCTCCGCCTGCCAGCGCTCGCGGTCCTCCTCCGTGATGAACGCCGCGTCGAAGGAGTTGAGCGCCAGCTGCTCGAGCTGCGCGTCGTCCATCCCCAGCTCCTCGACCAGGGCGCGGTAGTTCTCATCCACGTAGCCGCCGAAGTAGGGCGGATCGTCGCTCGAGACCGTCACGACGAGTCCCTCGCGGAGCATCGCGGGCAGCGGGTGGTCGGCCATCGTGTCCACCGCGCGCAGGGCGACGTTCGACAGCGGGCCCACCGTCACCGGGATGCGGCGCTCGCGGAGCATCGCGACGACCTCCGGGTCCTCCATCGCGCGGATCCCGTGGTCGATCCGCTCGACCTTCAGCAGCTCGACGGTGGCCGCGACCGTCTCGGGCCCGGCCTCCTCGCCGGCGTGCGCGACCAGGCGCAGTCCGTCCGCCGCGGCGCGCGCGTAGACGTCGACGAACAGCTCCGGGCCGAAGCCCACCTCGTTCGAGTCGAGCCCGACGCCGATGATGTGCTCGCGCCAGGGGAGGATCGCCGTCAGCATCTCGTCGGCCGCGTCGGCGCCCAGGTCGCGGAGGAAGCACATGATCAGGTCCGTCGAGACCCCGTGGGTCTCCTCGCTCCGACCGAGCGCACGGGTGATCCCGCTCATCACGGTGTCGAGCGCGACGCCGTTGCCGAGGTGCGTCTGCGGGTCGAAGAAGATCTCGGCGCGGCGGACGTTCGCCTTCTGCGCCCGGTCGAGGTAGCCGGTCGCGAGCTCGAAGAAGTCCCGCTCCGTCTTCAGCACGGTGAGGTTCGAGTAGTGCAGCTCCAGGAACGACGCGAGGTCGGTGAAGGAGTACCGCGCGCGGAGGGCGTCGAGATCCTCGGTGGGCAGGGCGACCCCGTTGCGGCGCGCCATCTCGACGATGTGCTCGGGCTCGATCGTGCCCTCGAGGTGGATGTGCCCACCGTCACCGGGATGCGGCGCTCGCGGAGCATCGCGACGACCTCCGGGTCCTCCATCGCGCGGATCCCGTGGTCGATCCGCTCGACCTTCAGCAG
>NZ_PSWE01000065.1:0-1873 GCF_002932195.1 Rathayibacter sp. AY1C4
GCCCCCGCCTCCTCTTCTCCCGCCCGCACTCCGCACGACAGGAACGAGCACCCATGACGCTGTCCACTCCTCAGACCGCCTACGCCTCCGCCAAGCTCCAGGGCACCGGAGTGGGACGCGGGCTGGCCCTCGGGCCGGTCCTGCGCATGCCGGAGCCGCTGCCCGAGCCCGAGGACACCGCCAGCACCCGCAGCGTCGCCCAGGAGGAGGAGCGCGCCGTCTCGTCGCTCTCCGCCACCGCCGCGACGATCCGCCACCGCGGCGAGCGGGCCGGCGGCTCGGCGAAGGACGTCCTCGACGCCCAGGCCCTGATGGCCGAGGACCCGTCCCTCGCGGACGACGTCAAGGCGCGGATCGCCGGGGGCAAGACCGCGGAGCGCGCCGTGCACGAGGCCTTCGCCGGCTTCCGCGACCTGCTCGTGGCGATGGGCGGCTACATGGCCGAGCGCGCGACCGACCTCGACGACGTCTCGCAGCGCGTCGTGGCGCACCTGCGCGGCGTCGCCGCTCCCGGCGTCCCCGAGTCGGACGAGCCGTTCGTGCTCGTCGCCCGTGACCTCGCTCCGGCCGACACGGCGCTGCTCGACCTCGAGAAGGTCCTCGGTCTGATCACCAGCGACGGAGGACCGACCTCGCACACGGCGATCCTCGCCCGGGAGAAGTCGATCACCGCCATCGTCGGCACCACCGGCGCCCTCGACCTGCGGGACGGCCAGCTCGTCATCCTCGACGCCACCTCCGGCGTCGTGACGGTGAACCCCTCGGACGCCGAGATCGGCGCCGCGAAGTCCTCGATCGCCGAGCGCGCCGAGATGCTCGCCGCACCGGTCGTTCCCGGCGCGCTGGCAGACGGCCACGCCGTGCCGCTGCTCGCGAACCTCGGCTCGGCCGACGGCGCTGCGAACGCGGTCGAGCTCGGCGCCGAGGGAGTGGGGCTGTTCCGCACCGAGTTCCTCTTCCTCGACGCGAAGGAGGCGCCCTCGGTCGCCGAGCAGGCGGAGCAGTACACGCGCCTGCTCGCTGCGTTCCCCGGCCGCAAGGTCGTCGTCCGCGCGCTCGACGCCGGCGCCGACAAGCCGCTGAGCTTCCTCAATGACGACCACGAGGAGAACCCGGCCCTCGGTCTCCGCGGACTGCGCGCCCTCCGCGCCAGCGAGCAGATCCTCCGCGACCAGCTCACCGCCCTCGCCCAGGCCGATGCCGCGACCGACGCCGACCTCTGGGTCATGGCGCCGATGGTCGCGACCGTGGACGAGACCCGCTACTTCACCTCGATGGCGCGGGAGCTCGGCATCCGCACCGCCGGAGTGATGGTGGAGGTCCCCTCCTCCGCCCTGCTCGCCGACCGCATCCTCGGAGTCGCGGACTTCGCCTCGATCGGCACCAACGACCTGACCCAGTACACGCTCGCCGCCGACCGCATGCTCGGTACGGTCTCGGCGTTCCAGGACCCGTGGCACCCGGCCGTGCTCCGCCTCGTCGGCGAGGTCGGCCGCGCGGGAGCGGCGCTGGGCAAGCCCGTCGGGATCTGCGGAGAAGCCGCCGCCGACCCGCTGCTCGCCGTGGTCCTCGTCGGCCTCGGCGCCACCACCCTCTCGATGTCGCCGTCGGCTCTCGCCGACGTCCGCGCCGAGCTGGCCGAGCACACCCTCGACGACGCCAAGCGGTACGCGGAGCTCGCTCTCGCCGCCGACAGCGCCGTCGACGCCCGCTCCGCGGTCACCGAGGCGATCGCCGCCTCCTGATCCCGGATCACCAGCCCCACCCCCTGCACCACCCCGGCACTCGGGAGCCGGGACGCCTCAGGAGCGTCCCGGCTCCCGAGTGCCGGGGTGGTGCAGGGGGTGGGGCTGGTGATCCGGGATCAGGAGGC
>NZ_PSWE01000066.1:0-1082 GCF_002932195.1 Rathayibacter sp. AY1C4
GCGGCCAGCGCCAGCGGCTCGGCCTCGCCCGGGCGCTGTACCGGCGCCCCTCGGTCCTCGTCCTCGACGAGGCGACGTCGGCGCTCGACAACCGCACGGAGCACGAGATCTCGCGGGCCGTCGCCGAGCTGCACGGCAGCATGACCGTCCTCGTGGTCGCCCACCGGCTCTCGACCGTGCGCGGCGCCGACCGGCTGCTCTTCCTCGACGGCGGCAGGATCGAGGGGGCCGGCACCTTCGAGGAGGTGCGGGCCGCGCACCCCGGCTTCGCCCAGCTCGTGGCGCTCGGAGAGCTCTCGTGAGCGGGGGAGGCCCGCGGTGGTGACGCTCGGCGACGTCCGCTCGGCGCTGCTGGCGCCCCTCCGCCGACGGGGCACGACGGTGCTGCTGCCCGGCGAGTCGTTCGGGGTCGGGAACCTCGCCTACTTCTGGCTGCAGGCCCACGCCCGTCGGAGCCGCGGGGTGCCGACCGCGGTGCGCGCGACGCGGAGGACCGCGGAGTGGGCGGAGGTCTTCCCGCGGGTCCTCGAGGAGCTCGTGGTGCCCCCGGCGGAGATGTCGTTCTTCAGCCCCCGCGAGCTCGGGAGCGTCCACCAGGAGCTCGGCGTGGAGTTCACGACGGACGAGCTGGCGGACTTCGTCGCGACGATGCTGCTCCCGCCCGGCGGCCCGTTCACCGCTCTGGTGGCGGCGGCGCGACCGGAGGCGGACCTCACCCTGAACATCCGGCGCGGCGACTACTACAGCGTCCCGGCCTTCCGCGGCCGCTACTCCTTCGACGTGGTCGAGTACGTCGACGCGGCACTCGCCCTGGCCCGCGAGCGGGAGCCCGTGCGCAGCGTCCTGATCGTGTCGGACGACCTCGACTGGTGCCGGGTGAAGCTGGCCCGCGTCCTCGAGGGCCTCGAGGTGCGCTTCCCGGGGGCGGGGACGCCGGTGCCGCAGCAGCTCGCCCTGCTGGCCGCGTCCCGCCGCCTGGTGCTGACGAACTCGACCTTCTCGTACTGGGGCGCGCATCTCGGCGACCACGTGCACGGCGGCGCCGAGGTGATCGCGCCGTGGTTCCACAGCCGCGCGTGGAA
>NZ_PSWE01000067.1:0-1052 GCF_002932195.1 Rathayibacter sp. AY1C4
CACGAGCCGGTCGCCGTGCGCCTCCATCTTCTTGCGGAGGGAGCTGAGGTGCACCTCGACGAGGTTCGGGTCGACGTGGTCGTAGCCCCAGACCTGCGTGAGGATCTGGGTCTTGGTGAGGGTGCGGCCGCGGTTCCCGGCGAGGAAGGCGAGGAGGCGGAACTCGGTCGCGGTGAGGTCGAGGGCGATGCCGCCGCGGCGGGCGCGGCCCGACTCCGGGTCGACGACGAGGTCTCCGATCTCGACGACGGACGGGATGCGGCCGCGGCGGCGCAGCACGGCGGTCACGCGCTTGACGAGCTCGGCGAGCACGAACGGCTTCACCACGTAGTCGTCGACGCCCTCGTCGAAGCCGCGGAGGCGGTCGTCGACGGCGTCGCGGGCGGTGAGCATGATCACGGCCGCGTCACTGCTGCGGCGGATCCGCTCGGCGAGCACGATGCCGCTCGGGCCGGGGAGCATCCAGTCGAGGATCACCAGGTCCGGAGCGAAG
Organism: Rathayibacter sp. AY1C4; assembly: GCF_002932195.1. NCBI lineage: Bacteria > Bacillati > Actinomycetota > Actinomycetes > Micrococcales > Microbacteriaceae > Rathayibacter > Rathayibacter sp. AY1C4. Next base: position 494 of record NZ_PSWE01000067.1, read on the forward strand.
GTGCTCAGCTCCTGGGCGAGGTCCTCGCCGGAGACGAGACCGCGGACCGTGAAGCGCTCGCTGCGCAGCGCGGTCTCGACGGAGGAGCGGATGGCGTCGTCGTCCTCGATGAGGAGCACACGGGCGGAGGAGGGCATGTGCTCGAACCTAGGGGCCGCGGATCGGGGCGCACCCGGCGTCTGCTGTGGAGGGTCTGTTCTTAAGTCCGGCTTCAGATTCGCCTTCGAATCTGAGATGGAACCGGCCGCAACCGATCCCGAACGGGGTCGGCACCGGGCCGGAACGAGGAGACACCCATGACCGAGTCGACCACCCCCGCCGAGAAGGGCTCGAGCTTCGGGCCGCGCCGTCCGAAGAAGCGCGCCCTGACCATCGGCATCGCCGTCGGCGCCCTCGGACTCGTCGCGCTCGGCTCGACCGCCGCGTTCGCGGCGACGCCGTCGAGCACGCCGACCTCCAGCGCCACACCGCTGCACTCCACCTCGACCGACGCGCCGTCGACCGGTGCGCCGTCCACCGGTGCGCCGTCGACCGATGCGCCCGCCGAGGGCACCGCTCC
>NZ_PSWE01000068.1:0-1051 GCF_002932195.1 Rathayibacter sp. AY1C4
TTAAGAAACTACAACTCGAAAAGTTGCAGATCCAATGATTTGCATGACCGCAGCCCGAAAGCCGCGCCATGCGAATCTTGTCGATCCACGACCGAAGCCGTGAATCTAAGATGCTCGCGTCCACTGTGTAGTTCTCAAAATACGGGCGGTATCCCTCTCCCACACACCCAGGCGTGAGAAAAAGATCCGGAGAGTCGACCCCGCCACCCGAAGGCAGCCGGCCCGGTCCCTCAGGACCCAACAGCGTGCATGTACCCGACTCCACCGCCACGACGCGTTCCCAACCCGAAGGCTGTACTGACGCGAGACGATCTCACCGAGCACCTAGTTCAATGTTCCACCCATGAGCTACCAGCAAAGACATTCGCTTTGATCTGGCGCCTGGAACACCCTGCGGTGTCCAGATGCTCCTTAGAAAGGAGGTGATCCAGCCGCACCTTCCGGTACGGCTACCTTGTTACGACTTAGTCCTAATCACCGATCCCACCTTCGACAGCTCCCTCCTTGCGGTTAGGCCACTGGCTTCGGGTGTTACCGACTTTCATGACTTGACGGGCGGTGTGTACAAGGCCCGGGAACGTATTCACCGCAGCGTTGCTGATCTGCGATTACTAGCGACTCCGACTTCATGAGGTCGAGTTGCAGACCTCAATCCGAACTGAGACCGGCTTTTTGGGATTCGCTCCACCTTACGGTATCGCAGCCCTTTGTACCGGCCATTGTAGCATGCGTGAAGCCCAAGACATAAGGGGCATGATGATTTGACGTCATCCCCACCTTCCTCCGAGTTGACCCCGGCAGTCTCCTATGAGTTCCCACCATGACGTGCTGGCAACATAGAACGAGGGTTGCGCTCGTTGCGGGACTTAACCCAACATCTCACGACACGAGCTGACGACAACCATGCACCACCTGTATACCGACCTTGCGGGGCAACCATTTCTGGAAGTTCCCGGTATATGTCAAGCCTTGGTAAGGTTCTTCGCGTTGCATCGAATTAATCCGCATGCTCCGCCGCTTGTGCGGGCCCCCGTCAATTCCTTTGAGTTTT
>NZ_PSWE01000007.1:0-136317 GCF_002932195.1 Rathayibacter sp. AY1C4
GCCCGTGGAGGGAGCCGGGCCGGGGGCGCCGGTGGGGTCGAGCAGGAGCGCGCCCTCGGCGGTGAGCGAGCCGGCGTCGGCGCCCGCGGGGAGCACGGCGGGCAGCAGCTCGCGCAGGGGCTTCACGGCGCCGGCCGCGCGCTCGTCGTAGAGGTCGACGACGCGCTGGTCGTAGTCGCGGGTCGCCGGGTCGGTCGGGACCATGCCGGAGGCGTCGCCGACTCCGAGGACCTTCTCGCCGGTGAGGCGCCAGTGCACGTAGCCGGCGAGGGTGGTGAGGAAATCGATCCGCTCGACGTGCGGCTCGGAGTCGAGGACCGCCTGGTGCAGATGCGCGAGCGACCAGCGCAGCGGGATGTTCGCGCCGAACAGCTCGGTGAGCTCGGCCGACGCGGGCCCGGTGCTGGTGTTGCGCCAGGTGCGGAAGGGGACGAGCAGCCCGCCGGCCGCATCGAAGGGGAGGTAGCCGTGCATCATCGCCGAGACGCCGAGCGCCCCGACGGAGGAGAGCTGCACGCCGTGGCGCGACGAGGCGTCGGCGACGAGGTCCGCGTAGGCGGCCTGGAGGCCCGCGTGGACGGCGTCGAGGGAGTAGGTCCAGCGGCGGTCGACGAACTGGTTCTCCCACTCGTGGCTGCCGACGGCCAGGACCACGGACGGGTCGGCCGCGTCGACCAGGCACGCCTTGATCCGGGTGGAGCCGAGCTCGATGCCGAGGGCGGTGGCGCCGCTCGTGATCACGTCGGCGGGGGTGGGCCTGCGCTGGTCCATCATGCTCCTCGCTCGGGCGATGTGACCGTTCACAAAGCCCCGGGTCAGCGTAGGCGAAACGGCTCGGGGTCGGCAAGCGAGGGGCCGCCCGACGGGGTCCGACTGCTCCTCCTCCGCCGCAAGCCCCTTCCGCCGGGGCCGCCCGCTTGGTCGCATGAGGCATGCGTGAGATCAGACTCGTCAGACTCGTCACCCGCCTCGAGAACGCCGCCGCCCTCGATCCGCTCGTCGGCCGGGTGAAGCGGGCCGTGAACGCGGTGGTCCGGCCGCAGCCGGTGCGGGACGTGCTGCACGGCGTCCCGGTCGGCCACCCCGTCCATCCGCTGCTCGTCCTCGTGCCCACCGGCGCCTGGGTGTCGGCGGCGGTGCTCGACCTGCTGCCGGGGAACCAGCGCGCGGCGAGGACCCTCGTCGGCGTCGGCGTGATCAGCGTCCTGCCGACCGCCGCCTCCGGCTTCACCGACTGGTCGGAGCTGCACGAGCAGCAGACCCGCGTCGGGCTGGTGCACTCGGCGGCCAACGTGGTCGCGACGGGCCTCTACGCCGCGTCGTGGGTGCAGCGCCGCCGCGGGCGCACCACGAGCGGGAAGGTGCTCGGGATGCTCGGGCTCGCCGTCGTCTCGGGAGGCGGCTACCTGGGCGGCCACCTCAGCTACCGGCAGGCGGCGGGGGCGAACCACGCGGAGGACGTGCCGCACCGCTTCCCCTCGGGCTGGCAGGAGCTCGGCGCCCTGGCGGACCTGCCCGAGCGCACGCCGGTGAGGAGGGAGGTCGCGGGCCTCCCCCTGCTCGCCTTCCGGCGGGGCGAGCGGATCGACGTGCTCTCGAACGTCTGCAGCCACCTCTCCGGCCCGCTCGACGAGGGCGAGGTCTCGGCGGACGGCTCGGGGGAGGCGTGCGTCGCGTGCCCGTGGCACGGCAGCGCCTTCTCGCTCGAGACCGGCGAGGTGCTGCGGGGGCCGGCCACCTCGCCGCAGCCGCGGTTCCAGACGCGGGTGCGCGAGGGGCGCGTGGAGGTGCTGCTGCCGCACGCGGGGTGAGGCGGGGGCCGGTGCTGCTCAGGCCTGAGCCGTCGACGCCCGCTCGACCAGCACCGGCGGCACCGGGCGGTCGACGGCGGGCTCCTCGCCGCGCAGCTCCGCGAGCACGACGCCGATCGTGCGGCGGCCGACCTCCGCGAAGTCCTGGCGGATGGTGGTCAGCGGCGGCTGGTAGTGCGCCGCCTCGGGGACGTCGTCGAAGCCGACGACGCTGAGGTCCTCGGGCACGCGCAGTCCCCGCTCGGTGCAGGCGTGCAGGAGTCCGAGGGCCATCTGGTCGTTGCCGGCGAACACCGCGGTCGGCCGGGGCGAGGAGTCGAGGAGGCGGAGGCCGGCGCGGTAGCCGGACTCGGCGCTCCAGTCGCCCTCCACGACGGCGACGGGGTCGAGGCCGGCCGCGCTCATCCCGGCGCCGAAGCCCTCGAGCCGCGCCTGCGCCTCCACCCAGTGCTGCGGACCGGCGAGGTGCGCGATGCGGGTGTGGCCGAGGCCGACGAGGTGCTCGGTCGCCAGTCGCGCTCCGGCCGCCTGGTCGACGAGGAGCAGGGAGTCGGCGCCGCGGTCCGTCGCGCCGAGCGTCACCGAGGGGACGCCGATCGCGAGGCTCTCGATCGCCTCCAGCGCGCGCTCCTGCGGGGCGAGGACCACGATCGCCTCCACCGACTCCCGCTGCAGGTGGGCGAGACCGTCGGCCAGCGACTCCGCGTCCGGCGCCGCGTTCACGACCGGGACCCGGTAGCCCGCGTCGCGCGCCGCCTGCTCGATCGCGGCCATCGCGGTGGCGGTGCCGTAGAAGCTGTGGCTCTCGGCGGCGAGGATCCCGATCAGGCCGGAGCGGCTCGTCGCCAGGGCGCGGGCGGCGGCGCTGGGGCGGAAGCCGAGGTCCTCGATCGCGGCGAGCACGCGCTCCCGGGTGCGCGGCCGCAGCTGGGGGCTGTCGTTGAGCACCCGCGAGACCGTCTGGTACGACACTCCGGCCCGCACCGCGACGTCGCGGATGGTCGGCGCGCGGTCGAGGGGCATGGCCACACCGTAGCGGTGCGTGCGCCCCCGCCCCCTCCTGCGAGACGCCTCCCGGGTGCGCGTTCGTCGGCGGGTCGCGTACCGGAGCGGCGTCCCGCGGGCGCGGGTCAGGGGCCGCCGAGCCAGTGGTCGATGCGGTGGTGGTCGGGGGTGAAGCCGTGGTCGACGCCCCAGAGGACGGCCTGCGTGCGGCTGGTCGCGCCGATCTTGCCGTAGACGCTGCGGATGTAGGACTTCACCGTGTTGGGGCTGAGGTAGGTGAGCGCGGCGACGTCGGCGTTGCTCTTGCCCTGCGTGATGAGCGCGAGGATCTCCGACTCCCGGTCGGTGATGCCCTCGTGGCGGCCCGGCCAGTCGAGGCCCGGTGCGCTGCCCGCCCGCCGCGGAGGATCGCTGACGACGACCTCGCCCGCGGCCACCCGCTCGAGCGCGGCCACCAGCTCCCGCGCCGGCAGGGTCTTGGAGAGGTAGCCGTGGACGCCCTGCTCGAGGGCGTCCGCGATGAGCGTCGGCGCGAAGTTCCAGGTGTAGACGACCACGTGCTCGGCCCGCTCGTTGCGCACCAGCTCCGCGATCTCGTGGTGGTCCGACTCCGGCTGGGCGAACGAGTCGTAGAGGACGACGTCGATCCGATCGGAGAGGGAGGCGTTCGCGTCGATCTCGGCGACGACCACCCGATCGCGGTAGTGGTCGAACATGTGCGCGAGGCCCGTGAGGACGACGTCGTAGTCGTCGACGAGCGCGACGGTGAGGGGCGCGCGGCGGGTCATGGTCGGACGCTACCGCACGACTCGTCGGGGCGAGCACACCCCCAGGGGTGTACCGCCGCCTCCTCCGGGGTGGTTGCGTAGCCACCGGTCCCGCAACCGCGGAACCGATCAGCGGGCCCCCGCCCGCACAACGGAAGGACGACCGCCATGCTCGGTCTCATCATCAGCCTCATCGTCGTCGGACTCATCGCAGGAGCGCTGGCCCGCCTCATCGTCCCCGGGAAGCAGAGCATCAGCATCGGCATGACCATCGTGCTCGGCATCGTCGGCTCGTTCGTCGGCGGCTTCCTCGGCTTCCTGATCTTCCAGCACGACCCGATGGACGGCTTCTTCCAGCCCGCCGGCATCATCGGCTCGATCATCGGAGCGATCATCGTCCTGCTCGTCTACACCCGCTTCGCCGGCCGCTCCGCCGCGCGCCGCTGACCCGCAGCGCACGGCGACAGCGAGGTGGCTGCCGACCCGCGCTCCGCGGGCATGCAGGCACCACGCTGACCGGCGGCCCCGGCCCGGCTCCCTCCACGGGCCGGGCCGTCGTGCTGTCCGCGGGGTGCCCGGGCGACGACCGCGGTCTCCGACGCTGCGTCCGCGGGTTCCGACGCTCCGTCCGCGGAGCCCGCGCCGCGTCCTCCGACCTCCGTGGATCGGCGGCCGAGTCCGTCGACGCCGCGTCGGTGGCGGCCGAGTCCGTCGCCCCAGAGTCGGCAGCCGCGCAGCCCGTCGCCGCCCAGCCGCCGCGCACCGGGGTGCGCGATGCTCGGGCGATGCCGCTCGTCGTCCCCGATGCCCTCGTCCCGCTCGCGCTCCGGCTCGCCCGTGCGAACCGCACCTTCGTCAGCGCGGAGGGAGCCCGTCGCCGCATCCGGGAGCGCGCGCTCCGTCCCGCCTCCTACGGCCCGCCGCCCCGCCTCCGGCCCGGCGTGCGCGTCGACGTGGAGCAGGTCGGCTCCTGGCCGGTCTACACGATCCGCCCGCGGGTGATCCGCGGCGGCGTCGTCTACGTCCACGGCGGCGGCTGGGTGAACGAGATCGCGCCCCAGCACTGGTGGCTCGCCGCCCGCATCGCCGACGAGGCCTCCGTCGCGGTGACCCTCCCGATCTACCCGCTCGTGCCCTTCGGCACGGCGCTCGAGGCGCGCGACGGCGTCCGAGGCCTGGTGCTGCGAAGTCTGGAGCGGCACGGCGCGACCTGCCTCGCCGGCGACTCGGCGGGCGGCCAGATCGCCCTCTCGACGGCTCTCGCCCTGCGCGACGACGGGGTGGTCCTGCCGCGCACCACCCTCGTCTCGCCCGCGCTCGACCTCTCCTGGAGCAATCCGCGCATCCAAGAGGTGCAGCCGACCGATCCCTGGCTCGGCACCCCGGGCGGTCGCGTCCTCGCCGAGAGCTGGCGCGGCGCCCTCGACCTGCTCGATCCCGCGGTCAGCCCGCTGTTCGGCGACCTGGCGGGTCTCGGTCCGCTCACCGTCTTCAGCGGCACGCGTGACGTCCTCAATCCGGACGCCCACGTGCTGGCCGAGCGGGCGGCGGCCGCCGGGGTCCCGTTCGAGCTCCACGAGGCCGTCGGGCAGGTCCACGTGTACCCGCTCGTGCCCACGCGGGCCGGCCGCGAGGCGCAGCACGACCTGGTCGAGGGGCTCCGCGCGGCGGTCTGACCACCGGCCGGCCCAGGCGTCCGGCAGGCTCCTCTCAGTCCGTCTTCCGTATGGCGGACGGCGCCTCCGCCCGCTCGTCCACGACGTCGAGGCGAGCCAGCGCGTTCGCCGTCCCCCGGCGGCCCCGTGTCGCGACCAGGCCGATCATCGCGGCCGCCGCGAGGACGAAGGCGAGCAGCGACCAGAAGCCGCCCTCGACGGCGAGCAGGGTCGACCAGCCGCCCGATCCCGCCGCCCAGCGCACGAGCCGCTGCCAGAGGAGCGGTCGCGGCTCGGGACGCAGGCGCACCACCGTCTCGCCGAGGGTCCGTCCGGACCGCAGCACGATCACGAGCTGGAGCAGCGGAGCGACGAACGGCAGGGCTCCGAGAACCACGTCCCCGGGGCTCGAGCGCGTGTCCACCCCCGCGAGCACGAGGCCGACCCCGGTGATCGAGACGAGCGCGCCCGTGATGAGGCTCAGCGCGAGAACGTCGCAGAACATGCCGAACGCGCGGCGGCGGATCGTGACCGGGCGCGCCAGCTCCGGCACCGCGCCCTCGGTCCGGCGGGTGAAGAGGAGGAGGACGGGGGAGAGGAGGGTGCCGAGCAGGGCGCCGGCCGTGTTGGCCAGCAGGTCGTCGACGTCGAAGAGCCGGTAGGCGCACGGGTAGAGGAACCAGTCGCCCGTGAGCTGCGTGACCTCGATGAGGAGCGAGACGGCGAAGCCGACGACGGTGCCGCCGATCAGCCCGGCGACGAGGCGCCCGCGCAGAGCGAGGTGTCGGACGAGCATCCCGAGGGGGACGAAGAAGACCACGTTCAGGAGCACCTGCGCGGACGCGGGGTTCGTCAGCAGCGCGCGGGGCCCGTCGATCCCGCCCTCCTTCGCGATGTCGCCGACGAAGGCGAACAGGCGCAGCTGCGGACCCGATCCGGTGCGGCAGGCGGCGGCGACCGTCGCCTCGTCGGGCAGGGGGAGGAGCGTGTAGGTGACGAGGGCGAGCGCGTAGACCACGGCGGCGAAGGCCAGCACCGCGTTGCCGATCCCGAGGACGCCGCGCCGCCGGTACTGCAGGGCGGCCCAGGGCACGAGGCCCACGAGGGCGACGGCGGAGCCGAACAGGAGGGCGAGCACGGCGGAGGTCATGCGTCGACAGTAGGAGAGCGGAGGCCCTTCTCGACCGCCTGGCGCATCAGGGGCCTCTGACAGCGCGGTTCGTCCCTCCCCAGCGCGGGATCCGGGCGCTCCTCCACGGATCCGAGCGATCCCCGTCCGCCGCCTCCACGCCCTGCTAGCGTTTCCTGGGTCGCGTCCAAGAAATGCGTGCACCCCCAACCCCTCCACGAAAGACGTCATGCCGCTGCGCTCCCGCCTCCTCGCCCTCCCCGCCGCCGTCGCGGCCGCCGCGCTCCTGCTCAGCGGCTGCACCGCCGAGACGCCCGACGCCTCCAGCGCCCCCGTCGACGGCGGGACCCTCACCTACGCGTCCGGCGACGCCGAGCCCACCTGCCTCGACCCGCACGTCGGCGGCAACTACCCGCAGGCGCTCCTCGCGACACAGGTGCTCGAGTCGCTCGTCTCGCGCGACGCCGACGGCACCATCACGCCGTGGCTGGCCGAGTCGTGGACCGTCTCGGACGACGCGCTCAGCTACGACTTCACCCTGCGCGAGGGCGCGACCTTCACCGACGGCAGCGCCCTCGACGCGGAGGCGGTCGCCGCGAACATCGCGCACCTGCAGGACCCGGCGACCAAGTCCTCCACCGGCTACCTCGCCGTGGCGAAGGTCGCCTCCGTCACCGCGGTCTCGCCGACCGTCGCCCGCTTCACCCTGACCGCGCCGGACAGTGCGCTGCTCGAGTCGCTCGCGCAGCCGTGGACCGCGATCGAGTCGCCCGCCGGCATCGCCCGCGGCGAGGAGGCGAACTGCGAGGCGCCCGTCGGCACCGGCCCCTTCACCGTCTCGGAGTGGGTCAGGCAGGACCACGTGACCCTCACCCGCAACGAGGCCTACGACGCGTCGACCGGCCCGACCGGGGACGGCCACGAGGGCCCCGCGCACCTGGCGAGCATCACCTGGCGCTTCATCCCCGACTCCGCCACCCGCTACGCGGCGCTGCAGTCGGGCGAGGTCGACGTGCTCGACAACGCCCAGCCCGACACTCTGAAGGCCGCGACCGGAGCCACGGACCTCGTCGAGCTCGACGCGCCCCGGCCCGGCGCGGTCAACCGCCTCGAGCTCAACTCCGGCCAGGCGCCGTTCGACGACGAGTCCGTCCGCGAGGCGTTCGTCCGCGGCGTCGGCGTGAACGACGCGATCGACTCGCTCTTCTTCGGCACCGCCGAGCGCTCCTACTCCCCGCTGTCCAGCCGCGAGGCGACCGCGTACTCCGACCCGTCGCTCTTCGAGGACGCCGGGTCCGACTCCGAGACGGCCGCCGCCGAGGACCTGCTCGAGAAGGCCGGCTGGGTGGACTCGGACGGCGACGGCATCCGCGAGAAGGACGGCACGCCGCTGACGCTGCGCTTCCCCGTCAGCACCAACCAGTCGATCCCGGCCGAGCAGTCGCTGTTCGAGCAGATCCAGGCCTCGGCGAAGACCCTCGGCTTCGACGTGCGGATCAGCCTGCTCGACCTGTCGAGCTGGTACACCGCGCTCGCGTCGAACGAGTACGAGCTGGTGAGCGCCCCGTACACGAAGGTCGGACCCGACGTTCTGCGGATCCTCTACTCCTCCTCGGGCATCACCCCCGCGCCGAGCGGCTACTTCGCCAACCACGCGCAGATCGCCGACCCCGCGCTCGACTCGCTGCTCGAGCAGGCGAGCGCCACGACCGACGAGGACGCCCGCGCCGACCTGTACGAGCAGGCGCAGCGGATCGTCCTCGAGGGCTACTGGATCCTGCCGCTCTACGACCAGCAGAACCACTACCTGCACCGGTCGGCCGTCCAGGGTCTCGTCGCCCTCGACACCGTGTCGACCCCCTGGTTCGCCGACGCCTGGGTCTGACCCGGCCCCGGAGAGCCGCCTGCACCGATCGATGAGCGGACGCATGCCGGTCGAGTAGTCGCCGCGGCGGCGCATCGAGACCCCGGGATCGGGACGGGCGGAGCTCGAGACGCCCGCTCCGCGGGCTGCTCGATCAGCAGGGGTCCGTCCTCCATGCTGGTCGAGTAGCCGCCGACGGTCGCGCATCGCGTGCTCCGGAGGGAGCGGACCTCGACGACGCCCCCCTCCACCGCCCCGACCAGAGAGGACGCCCGCCCGCATGATCCGTCGCGTGCTCCTCCGCCTCGGTGGCGCCCTCGTGGTGCTGTGGGCCGTCGCGACCGCCGTCTTCGTCCTCATCCGCCTCGTCCCCGGCGATCCGGCGCAGGCGATCCTCGGCGGTCCGGGCTCGCAGGCGTCGCCCGAGGCGCTCGCCGCGGTGCGGGAGCAGTACGGCCTCGACCAGCCGCTCCTCGTGCAGTACCTGGTGCAGCTCGGCAGGCTCGCGCGCGGCGACCTCGGCACCTCCTACTCCCTGCGCACTCCCGTCGCGCAGATCCTCGGCGAGCAGCTGCCCGGCACCCTCCTGCTCGCCGTGCTCGCGCTCACCGCCGCATGGATCCTGGCGCTCGCGACCGCCCTCTGGTCGACCCGGGGCGGCCGCCTCGCCGCCGCGGTCGGGTCCGGCCTCGAGCTCACGGCAGCCGCACTCCCGCACTTCTGGCTGGCGACCGTGCTGATCGCCGTCTTCGCGACCGCGCTGCGCTGGCTGCCCCCGGTCAGCACAGGGTCGCCCGCCGGGCTGGTGCTGCCGACGCTCACCCTCGCGATCCCGCTGGCGGGCTTCCTCGGCCAGGTGATGCGCCGCTCCCTCCTCGACGCGCTGGAGTCGCCGTTCGTGCTCGCCGCTCGGGCGCGCGGCGAGGGCGAGCTCGGCGTCCGCGCCCGCCATGCGCTGCGCCACGCGGTGCTGCCAGGGGTCTCGCTCTCGGGCTGGGCGTTCGGCTACCTGATCGGCGGGGCCGTGGTGGTCGAGACGATCTTCGCGAGGCCGGGGCTCGGCCGGACTCTGCTCGCGGCGGTGACCGTCCGTGACGTGCCGGTGGTGACGGGTGTCGTGCTGGTCACGGCGCTGGCGTACATCGTCGTGACCGTCGCCACCGATCTGCTGACGCGCGTGATCGACCCGCGGCTGGCCCGGCGGGAGGCGGTCGCGTGAGCGAGCTCGAGCTGCGCGCCGCCCGCCCGCTCCGCCGGGGTCCCTCCCGCCTCCGCGCCGGCGAGGTGCTGGCCGCGGTCTTCGTGGTGCTGCTCCTGCTCGCCGCCGTCGCGCCCGGGCTGCTCGCCCCCTCCGATCCGCTCGCCGTCGCCCCGCGCGACGCCTTCACCCCACCGGGTGCCGCGCACCTGCTCGGCACCGACGAGTCCGGTCGCGACGTCCTCAGCCGCCTCATCGCGGGGGCCGGCGCATCCCTCCTGATCGGCGCCAGCGCCACCGCGATCGGCCTCGTCCTCGGCGCGGTGCTCGGGGTGGTCGCGGCGTTCGGCGGCCGCGTCGTCGACGGCGTGATCGGCCGCGTACTCGAGGTGCTCTTCGCCTTCCCCGCGCTCCTGCTCGCGCTGCTCGTGATCGTGGTCACGGGTCCCGGAGTCGTCCCCGCCACCATCGCGGTCGGCCTCTCGACCGCGCCGGGGTACGCCCGCATCCTGCGCACGCAGCTGCTCGGCATCCGCGACTCCGGCTACGTCGAGGCGGCGCGCGTGCTGGGCCACGGACCCGTCCGCATCCTCGTCCGGCACGTCCTCCCCAACACCTTCGGGCCGCTCGCCGTGCTGGCGACCCTCGGCGTCGGCCAGGCGATCGTCTGGGCCTCGGCCCTCAGCTACCTGGGCCTGGGCGCCGAGCCGCCCGCGCCGGAGTGGGGCGCGATGCTCTCGGCGGGCCGCACCTACCTCGCGAGCGCGTGGTGGCTGACCGTGTTCCCGGGGCTGGCGATCGTGCTGACCACGATCGCGACGACGGTCCTCGGCGGGCGTCTGCGGGGTGCGCGGTGAGCGCGGTCGTCGTCGAGGGGCTCCGGGTCGCCTTCGACGGAGTCGAGGTGGTGCACGGGGTCTCGTTCCGCGTGGAGCCGGGGGAGTGCGTCGCGATCGTCGGCGAGTCCGGGTCGGGCAAGAGCGTCACCGCGCGAGCGCTGCTGGGGCTGAGCGGAGGCGCCGTGACCGGGAGCGTCCGCGTCGGCGGGACCGAGGTGGTCGGAGCGGGCGAGCGGGAGCTGCGGCGGCTGCGCGGCGGATCCGTCGGCTTCGTCCCGCAGGACGCGCTGCTCTCGCTCGACCCGCTGCGCCCGATCGGCCGCGAGATCGGCGACGTGCTCCGCCTCCACGGCCGCCTCCCCGCGGCCGAGCGCGCGCAGCGGACGGTCGAGGCCCTGGCGAGCGTCGGCATGCCGGAGCCGGCCGAGCGGATGCGGGAGCGCTCCGGCGACCTCTCCGGCGGGCTCCGCCAGCGCGCCCTCCTCGCGGCGGCCGTGGCGCTCGATCCGCCGCTGCTCGTCGCCGACGAGCCGACCACCGCGCTCGACGTCACCGTCCAGGCCCGCGTGCTCGAGCTCTTCGCCGAGCAGAAGGCGCGCGGCCGGGCGCTCGTCCTGGTCTCGCACGACCTCGCGGTGGTGGCGGGCCTCGCGGACCGCATCCTCGTGCTCGCCGACGGCCGCGTGGTGGAGGAGGGGACCGCGGCCGAGGTGCTGCGCGCGCCCTGCAGCCCCGAGGCCCGCGCGCTCGTGGCCGCTGTCCCCGCCGGGCGCCCGCGCGGCTCCCGGCTCACCGACCCGACCGCACCGGCGACGCCGCCCGAGACCCCCGGCGAGGTCGTGGTCGCGGCCCGCGGACTCGCCGCCCGCTTCCCGCTGCCCGGCGGAGGAGTGCGGGTCGCGGTCGACGACGTCGACCTCCGGCTGCGGCGCGGCGAGACCGTGGGGCTCGTCGGCGAGTCCGGGTCGGGCAAGAGCACGGTGGCCCGGCTCGTGCTGGCGCTGCGGCGTCCGGACGCGGGCGCCGTCGAGCTGTTCGGCGAGCCGTGGTCGGCAGCGACCGAGCGCTCCCGCCGTCCCCGCCGCCCGCGGATCGGCGCCGTCTACCAGGACAGTCTCTCCTCGTTCGACCCGCGCTGGAGCGTCGGCCGCCTCCTCCGCGACGCCGGCGCAGCCTCCGTGCCCGCGCTGCTCGAGAGCGTGGGGCTCGACCCCGCCCTGGAGCGGCGCTCGCCGCGGACCCTCTCCGGCGGTCAGCGCCAGCGCGTCTCGATCGCCCGGGCGCTGGCGACGCGCCCCGACGTGCTGATCTGCGACGAGCCCGTCTCGGCCCTCGACGTGTCGGTGCAGGCGCAGATCCTCGACCTGCTCGACGACCTGCAGCGCCGTCACGGCCTCGCCCTCCTTCTCATCTCGCACGACCTCGGCGTGATCGCCCACATGAGCGATCGCATCGCCGTGATGCGCGAGGGTCGGATCGTCGAGGCGGGGCCGGCCGCGTCGCTCCTCGCCGCGCCGCAGGAGGAGTACACGCGCCGCCTGCTCGCCGCCGCCCCTCGCCTCGAGCGCTGAGCCGTCCGCGGCGCGGCGCCCGCGCAAGCCCGCGCCGCGAATCCGCCGCACCTCCACCACGTGTCGGACCTGCGGCGTAGCGTTGCCGAGGTGATGCGCCCGACGACCCAGACCCTCGGCCAGCTCCGTGCCTCCGGGCACGTGCAGAAGAGCCTCCGCACCGAGATCCGCGACAACCTGCTCGACGCCCTGCGCGAGGGCCGCGATCCCTGGCCGGGCCTGCACGGCTTCGCCGAGACGGTCATCCCGCAGGTCGAGCGCGCCGTCATCGCCGGCCACGACATCGTCCTGCTGGGCGAGCGCGGCCAGGGCAAGACCCGCCTCCTGCGCACCCTCGTCGGCCTGCTCGACGAGTGGACGCCCGTCATCGAGGGGTCCGAGCTCGGTGAGCACCCCTACGAGCCGATCACCACGGAGAGCCGCCGCCGCGCGGAGGAGCTGGGCGAGGACCTGCCCGTCGGGTGGAAGCCCCGCGAGGAGCGCTACGTCGAGAAGCTGGCCACCCCCGACACCAGCGTCGCCGACCTCATCGGCGACGTCGACCCGATGAAGGTGGCCGAGGGCCGCAGCCTGGGCGACCCGGAGACCATCCACTTCGGCCTCATCCCGCGCAGCCACCGCGGCATCGTCGCGATCAACGAGCTGCCGGACCTGGCCGAGCGGATCCAGGTCGCCATGCTCAACGTGATGGAGGAGCGCGACATCCAGATCCGCGGCTACGTCCTCCGCCTCCCCCTCGACGTCCTCGTCGTCGCGAGCGCGAACCCGGAGGACTACACGAACCGCGGCCGGATCATCACGCCGCTGAAGGACCGCTTCGGCGCCGAGATCCGCACCCACTACCCGACGGCTCTCGTCGACGAGGTCGCCGTCATCCGGCAGGAGGCGGACCTCGTCGCGACCGTGCCCGATGCGCTCATCGAGATCCTCGCCCGCTTCACGCGGGCCCTGCGCGAGTCGAGCTCCGTCGACCAGCGCAGCGGCGTCAGCGCCCGCTTCGCCATCGCCGGCGCCGAGACGATCGCCGCCGCCGCCCTGCACCGCGCCACCCGCCGCGGCGAGGAGGAGGCGGTCGCCCGCCCCATCGACCTCGAGACCGCCGTCGACGTGCTCGGCGGCAAGATCGAGTTCGAGGCGGGGGAGGAGGGCCGCGAGGACGAGATCCTCGACCACCTGCTCCGTCAGGCCACCGCCGAGACCGTCCGCGCCCACCTGCGCGGCGTCGACCTCGGGCCGCTCGTCGAGGCCGTCGAGAACGGCGCGATGATCACGACGGGCGAGCAGGTGACCGCCCGCGAGTTCCTGGCCGGCCTGCCGCTGCTGGGCGAGGCCCGCGTGTACGACGAGGTCGCCGAGCGCCTCGACGCCGTGGGGGAGGGGCGCCGCGCCGGAGCGGTCGAGCTCGCCCTCGAGGGCCTCTACCTCTCGCGCAAGCTGAGCAAGGAGACGGGCGGGGGCGAGGCCGTCTATGGCTGATGCTCCGCGCGGCAACCGGCGGCTGAAGCGCGACGCGCGCTACGCGAAGTACGACGGGGGACCCGATCCGCTCGCTCCTCCGGTCGACCTGAAGGAGGCCCTCGACGCGATCGGCGAGGACGTGATGGGCGGCACCTCGCCCGAGCGCGCCCTGCGCGAGTTCCTCCGCCGGGGCACCCGCGACCGCGAGGGCCTGGACGACCTGGCAGCCCGCGTCGCCGAGCGGCGTCGCGAGCTCACGCAGAGGAACAACCTCGACGGTACGCTCCGCGAGATCCGCGAGCTCCTCGACAAGGCCGTCCTCGCCGAGCGCAAGCAGCTCGCCCGCGACACGCAGATGGACGACGGCGACCGCGCGCTCGCCGAGATCCAGCTCGACAGCCTCCCGCCCTCGCCGGCCGCGGCCGTCTCGGAGCTCCGCGACTACCGCTGGCAGAGCCCCGAGGCGCGCGCCGACTTCGAGCGGATCCGCGAGCTCCTGGGCCGCGAGATGCTCGATCAGCGCTTCGAGGGGATGAAGCAGGCCCTCGAGAACGCGAGCGACGAGGACCGGGCCGCGATCGACGCGATGCTCCGCGACCTGAACGAGCTGCTCGAGGCGCACGCGCGCGGGGAGGACACCCCCGAGCAGTTCGACGCCTTCATGGGGCAGCACGGCGAGTACTTCCCCGAGGGCCCGGAGTCGGTGGACGAGCTGATCGACGCGCTCGCCGCCCGCGCGGCGGCGGCCCAGCGGATGCGCAACTCGATGACCGCCGAGCAGCGCGCCGAGCTCGACGCCCTCGCCCAGGAGGCCTTCGGCACGCCGGAGCTCATGCAGTCCCTCGGCCGCCTCGACGAGACCCTGCGGGGGCTCCGTCCCGGCGAGGACTGGGGCGGCTCCGAGCGGATGGACGGCGAGCAGGGGCTCGGCCTCGGCGACGGGACGGGCGTGTTCCAGGAGCTGGCCGACCTCGACGCCCTCGCCGACCAGCTCGCGCAGACGGACCGCTCCTCCCTCGACGACCTCGACCTCGACCTGCTGGCGAAGCGCCTCGGCGAGGACGCCTCCGTCGACGCGCAGACGCTGAAGCGCCTGGAGCGGGCCCTGCGCGACTCCGGGACTTTGCGCCGCGGCTCCGACGGCCGCCTCGCCCTCAGCCCGAAGGCCATGCGCCAGCTCGGGAAGGCGCTCCTGCGCGACATCGCCGAGACCGTCTCCGGCCGTCAGGGCGCCCGCGACGTCCGGCGTGCGGGCGCGGCGGGCGAGCGCTCCGGAGCGACGCGCTCGTGGGAGTTCGGCGACACCGAGGCCTGGGACATCCCCCGCACGGTGACCAACGCCCTCACCCGCACCGCCGGCGAGGGCCGACCTGTCGGCTCGGGGGTGCGCATCCTGATCGACGACGTCGAGGTGCAGGAGACGGAGGCGCGCACGCAGGCCTGTGTCGCGCTCCTCGTCGACACCTCGTTCTCGATGGCGATGGACGGCCGCTGGGTGCCGATGAAGCGCACCGCGCTCGCCCTGCACACCCTGATCAGCAGCCGATTCCGCGGAGACGCGCTGCAGCTCGTCGCCTTCGGCCGACGCGCCGAGGTGATGGACGTCGAGCAGCTGGTGGGCCTGGACGCGGAGTGGGACAAGGGCACGAACCTGCACCACGCGCTGCTGCTGGCCAACCGGCACTTCCGCAAGCACCCGAACGCGCAGCCGGTGCTGCTCATCGTCACCGACGGCGAGCCGACCGCGCACCTCGAGCCCGACGGCGGCGTCTTCTTCGACTACCCGCCGGACCCGCTGACGGTCGCCGTCTCGGTCCGCGAGCTCGACGCGTCGCTCCGCCTCGGCGCGCACACCACGTTCTTCCGCCTGGGCGACGACCCGGGCCTCGCCCGCTTCATCGACTCGCTCGCCCGTCGGGTCGGCGGCTCGGTGGTGAACCCGGAGGCGGAGGACCTGGGAGCGGCCGTCGTCTCCTCCTACCTCGGCGCTCGCGGCGCGGGTCCGGGAGGCGGCGGAGCGCCGGGCGAGGAGCTGTTCGGCCGCGGCTGGAGCTTCTGAGCCGTTCAGGATGCAGGAGGGATCCGCTCCCGCGCCTGAGGATCAGCGCGTCTCCGCCGCTCCGGAGGCGTTCGTCCTGAGTTCTGACCGCGCCCGGCTCAGAACAGCGGCCAGGGCACCGCGGGCATTCCGCCCCGCGGGCCCGGGAAGCGGCCGAAGGAGCCGAGCCGCTCGCAGCGCTTCGCGAACGCGGCGACCTCGTCCTCGGTGAGCAGCTCCGAGAGCGCCTCGCCGAGCGGTCCGTCGATCTGCGCGCGCAGGAGCGCCAGCGCCGTCAGCTCCTCCTCGAGCAGCGGTTCGCCGATCCAGCCCCAGAGGACCGTGCGCAGCTTGTGCTCGGAGTGGAAGGTGAGGCCGTGGTCGACCCCGTAGCGGTGGCCGTCGGGCAGCGCGAGCACGTGCCCGCCCTTCCTGTCCGCGTTGTTGGCGACCACGTCGAACACGGCCATCCGGCGCAGCGCCGTCGAGTCCTCGTGCACGAGGGAGATGTCGCGGTCCTCCTCGTCGCTGCCGTCGAGGACGTGCCGCCATCCGTCGGGCACGGCGTCGGCGGGCACCAGGTCGACCGCGTCCTGGTCCGGATCGATGTCCTGCCAGAGCTGGACCATGCCCGGCCCGAGCGGACCGTCGCGGAGCCACGTGCGCGGCACCACGTTCCAGCCGAGCGCCTCCGAGACGAGGTAGGCGGCGACCTCGCGGCCCGCGAGCACGCCGTCCGGGAAGTCCCACAGCGGCTTCTCGCCCGAGATCGGCTTGTAGACGACGGACGTCTCGCCGAGCTGCGCGAGGAACGTCGCGTTCGAGGCGATCGTGATCCGGCCGGCCAGCTCCAGCTCGCCGTCGAGCCCGCCCGGGTCGCTCATGCGAGCGGGCAGTCGTGCCCGTCGGGATCCATCGGCTCGCCGCAGCGGGGGCAGAGCGGACGTCCGGCGCCGACGACCTCGAGGGTGCGCTTCGCGAAGGCGCGCGCCGTCCCGACCGGGATCTTCACCTGCAGCATCTCGGTGGGCTCGGGCTCCTCCTCGGAGTCGTCCTCCGCCTCGGTCAGCGGGTAGGCCTCGATCACGATCTGCGCGGTGGACGGGTCCCAGCCGAGGCTGAGCCCGCCGACGCGGAACTCGGGGTCCACGGGCTGGTCGAGCGGGTCGTTGTCGACGAGCTCCGGGGGAGTGCCGGCGGGGACGCTGACCGGGTTGCCCTGGGCGGTCATCAGCTGGTCGAGGATCTCGTCGATCTTCTCGGCGAGGAGGGCCGACTGCTGCTTCTCGAGGCCGACGCTGACCACGCGGGGCCCGGTCTTGGCCTGGAGGTAGAAGGAGCGCGAGCCGGGTGAGCCGACGGTCCCCACGACGACGCGATCGGGCCAGTCGAATCCGTGCACGATCGGAGGCATGCCCCCAGTCTACGAGCGCCCGCCTCCGCAGTGGCTGCGCGCGTCGGCCTCGGGCGGTCTGCCGATCGAGCGGCCCGCCCCTCCTGCTGACCGAGCCCCCCGCGGAGCGGGCGCATCGAGATCCACCGCCGCCGAGCACCCGCATCCCTGCCGCTCGATCGAGCCCTGAAGCGGCCCTCCCGAACCCGCGCCTACTCGTGCCCCGCCCCGCCACCCACGGCGGCGTCCGCCACGGGGGCCGCCTTCCGCAGCCAGCCCAGGTCCCCGGCGTCCGTGTTCATCGCGACGACCTCGGGCCGCCCCGCGCCGTAGCGGATGATCGACACCGACGCCGGTCCGACGCTGAGCCTCTGGAACAGGTCGAGGTGCATGCCGAGCGCGTCCGCGAGGATCGCCTTGATCGTGTCTCCGTGGCTGACCGCCGCCCACACCGCGCCGGCCCCGTGCTCCTCCGTGACCGCCGCGTCGTGCCGGCGGATCGCGGACACGGCCCGGGCCTGCATCGCGAGCATCCCCTCGCCGCCGGGGAACACCACCGCGGAGGGCTGGTTCTGCACCGTCGCCCAGAGCGGCTCCGTCGCGAGATCCCGCAGCGAGCGCCCCGACCAGTCGCCGTAGTCGCACTCGGTGATGCCCTTGTCGATCACCGTCGCCGGCGATCCCGTCTGCCGCTCGAGGACGAAGCGCGTGGTCTGCCGGCACCGCTCGAGCGGGCTCGACACCACGGTCGCGAGCTCGACCGCCGCCAGCCGCTTCCCGGTGCGCGCCGCCTGCGTGCGTCCGACGTCGTCGAGCCGCACTCCGGCGGTGCGTCCGGCGAGGATCCCCGCGGTGTTCGCGGTGGTGCGTCCGTGCCGGACGAGGAGGAGCGTGGGCATGGGGCCAGCGTAGGCGGCCGTGCTCCCGCCCCGCCCCGTCGAGCCGCCGGGGCCGCGCCGGCGCGTTCAGCTTGACTCCATCGCGGGACGGATGCCCCGACCGCAGCGCCTGCCTAGGGTGGAGGAGCGGCCGCCCACCGCGGCCCGGAAGGGACACACATGGACGGGACGACGCCCCCCGGCATTCCCCAGGACGGCACGGATACCGAGACCGCCGCCGCGCGCACCGCCGCCGACGGCACCGCTGCCGAGCACACCGACTCCGCGCGCACCGACCCCGCGCTCACCGACTCCGCGACCCCCGCGTGGGCCGCCCCCGAGGCCTCCGGCCGCCACGGCGAGGTCGCTCTGCGGATCCGCGGCCTCCGCAAGCGCTTCGGCGACAAGGAGGCCGTGAAGGACATCGACCTCGACGTCCCCGCCGGCTCCTTCTTCGGGCTCGTCGGCCCCAACGGCGCGGGCAAGACGACGACCCTCTCGATGGCCACGGCCCTGCTCCGCCCCGACAGTGGCGTCGTCACGATCCACGAGGTCGACGTCTGGAAGGACACCCTCGAGGCGAAGCGGCTGATCGGCGTCCTCGCCGACGGCGTCAAGCTGTTCGACCGCCTCACCGGTCTGCAGCTCGTCACCTACTACGGTCTGCTCTGCGGGCTCGAGCGATCCGTCGTCGTCGAGCGGACCGACGACCTCCTCGCCCTGCTCGGCCTCGATCCGGCCGACCGCACGCTCGTCGTGGACTACTCCGCGGGCATGACCAAGAAGATCGCGCTCGCCTGCGCGCTCGTGCGCGCCCCGCGCCTCCTGGTGCTCGACGAGCCGTTCGAGTCGGTCGATCCGGTCTCGGCGGCGAACATCCGCGACATCCTCACCGGCTTCGTCGCGTCGGGCGGCACGGTCATCGTCTCGTCCCACTCCATGGACCTCGTCGAGCGGATGTGCGACCGGGTCGCCGTCATCGCCGACGGCCGCGTGCTCGCCTCCGGCACCCTCGAGGAGGTCCGCGCCGGCTCCAGCCTCGAGGAGCGCTTCGTCGAGCTGGTCGGCGGCCGCACCCACCAGGAGGGACCGGCATGGTTGCGCATCTCCTGAGGCTGCGGCTGCTCCTGCTCCGCAACTCGCTGACGCGGAACGTGTGGCAGCTGATCGGCGTGATCCTCGGCGGTCTCTACGCGATCGCGGTGCTCGGCCTGGTCGCGGCCGGCCTGGTCGCGCTCGGAGGCACGGACCCGGCGTTCGCGAACGTCGCGATCGTCCTCGGCGGCTCCGCTCTGATCCTCGGCTGGGTGCTCGGGCCGATCTTCCTGTCCGGCTCCGACCAGAGCCTCGACCTGCCCACCCTCGCGACCTTCCCGATCCCGCTGCGGACCCTCCTCCTCGGGCTCGCCGCCGCGGGCCTCGCGGGCATCCCCGGCGTGGTGACCACGCTCGGGGCGCTCGCCTCCGCCGCCGCCTGGTGGAGCCGTCCGATCGGCATCCTGCCCGGCCTCGTCGCCGCGGTGATCGGCGTCGCGACCTGCGTGGTCGCGTCCCGCCTGATCGGCGCGCTCACCACGGGCCTGGGCTCGAGCCGCCGCTACCGCGAGGTGATCGGCGGCGTCGTGCTCGTCGTCGTCATCCTGCTCGGACCGCTCTTCTTCGGCCTGACCAACGTGATCCGCGACGGCCTGGACGTCCTGCCCGTGATCGCGGGCGCCCTCGGCTGGTCGCCGCTCGGCGCGATCTGGGCCGTCCCCGGATCCGTCGTCGCGGGCGACTGGGTCGCGGCGATCGCGCGCCTGCTGATCGGGCTCGCGACGCTGGCCGTCCTCGTCTGGGCGTGGGCCCGGGCGCTGCGGCACGCGCTCGCGGAGCCCGCCGCGTCCGGCGCGCACTCCGCCTCCGGATCCGCGGGCCTCGGCCTGTTCGGGCGCTTCCCCGGCACCCCGACCGGCGCCGTCGCCGCGCGTGCCCTCGGCTACTGGTGGCGCGACCCGCGCTACAGCCGCGGGCTCCTCGTCATCCCCGCCGTCGTCGTCCTCGCGGTCTTCTACTCCGCGATCGGCAGCGGGGGCGACACCTTCGTGCTGCTCTCGGCCGTGCTCGTCGGCCTGATCTTCGGCGTGACCCTCTGCGCCGACGTGTCGTACGACGGCACCGCCTGGGCGGCGCACGTCAGCTCCGGAGTGACGGGGTCGGCCGACCGCGCCGGTCGCGTCGTCGCCGCCGCGATCATCGGCGTCCCTGCGGTGGTCGCCGTGGCGGTGGGCACCGCGCTGTACGCGGGACGCGCCGACGCGATCCCGGCCGTGCTGGGCATGGCGCTGGCCCTCGTTCTCAGCGGGTTCGGAGTGTCGAGCGTCGCCTCGTCGCTCGTCGTCTACCCCGTGCCCGGGCCGGGGGACAGCCCGCTGAAGACGCCGCCGGGCTCCGGGATGATCTCGAGCGTCGTGATGCTGGGGAGCATGGCCGCGACCGGCCTGCTGGCGCTCCCGTCGATCGTCCTCGGCGCGATCTCGCTCATCGGCGGCGACCCGGCCTTCGGCCTGATCGGACTGGCGGCCGCCCTCGTGCTGGGCACCGTCTTCGCGCTGGTGGGCATCCGCGTCGGCGGTCGGATCGTCGACCGCCGAGCGCCGGAGCTGTTCGCCGCCCTCGTGACGATCGGCTGACGCGGGTGGCGGGGCGCGGGTGGGCGGTGCCCGCCCGCTCCCCGTCTCCGCCCCGCTCCCCGCCCCCGCGAGTGCGCGAAAGTCGTCGCACTCGAGCTCGAGTGCGACAACTCCTGCGTGCTTGCGAGTGCGACGACTCCTGCACACTCGCGGGAGCCGACGAGGACCGCGCGCACCCGCGAGTGGCCGCGCGCCCGCGAAGGCCCGCACACGGGAGCCGCGGCAGAATGTGGACATGCGCAGCCTCGAAGTCCTCCTCGATCCGGAGTCGGAGGCTCGCGTCCGCGGCCAGTGGGAGGCGCTCGAGGCGGCCGGCATCCCGAGCCTCGCGCTGCACACGTCCGCCAGCAACCGCCCGCACCTCACCCTGGTCGCCGGGCCCGAGCTGACCGCCCCGGAGCCGGGCGCGCTCGGTCCGCTGCCGGCGACGGTCGCCCTGGGCGCCGTCCTCCTCTTCCCGCACGCCGGGCGCTTCGTCCTCGCCTGGGGAGTGGTCCGCTCGCCCGCCCTCGACGCGCTGCACGGCCGTGCCACGCGCCTCGTGCCGGGCGGCGTCGACACCTCGCTGCCGGACGCCTGGATGCCGCACATCAGCGTCTCGCGCCGCCTCCGCGCCGAGCAGCTCGGCGACGCCGTCCCCCTCCTCGGCGAGCCGTTCACCGTCGCCCTCGCGGGCGTCCGCTTCTGGGACGGCGACACCCGCACCCTCACCGACCTCTGATCCGGGCGCCGCAGAAGCCCCCCCGACGCTCCTTGCAGCCGCCTCCCCAGGTCCCTCTCTGCGGCCCTTCTCCACAGTTCCCCGGACCCCCGGGGCGGCGTCGGAGGCGGCGGGTAGAGTTCCCCGGGTGACAGAGCCCACCGCGACAGCCCTCCCCGCCCCGCCGCTCGCCGACCCCTCGGCGGAGTCCCGCGGCGGCGTCCGGAGCGACGCGGCGAGCGGCGCCCCGGGATCCGGATCCTCCGAGGCGCAGGCGATCCTCGAGAAGGTCTTCGGCTACGGCTCCTTCCGCGGCGAGCAGCAGGCCATCGTCGAGCAGGTCATCGGAGGCGGCGACGCCGTCGTCCTGATGCCCACCGGCGGCGGCAAGTCGCTCTGCTACCAGATCCCCGCCATCGTGCGCCTCGGCACCGGCGTGGTCGTGTCCCCGCTCATCGCGCTGATGCAGGACCAGGTCGACGCCCTCCGCGCGAACGGCGTCCGCGCCGAGTTCCTCAACTCCACCCAGGACGCGGGCGAGCGCAGCCGCGTCGAGCGCGCCTACCTCGACGGCGAGCTCGACCTGCTCTACGTCGCCCCGGAGCGCCTGGGCAACGAGGGCATGAAGCAGTTCCTCGCCCGCGGCCGGATCGCCCTCTTCGCGATCGACGAGGCCCACTGCGTCAGCCAGTGGGGCCACGACTTCCGCCCCGACTACCTCGCACTGGGCGAGCTCGCCGAGCGCTGGCCCGACGTCCCGCGCATCGCCCTCACCGCGACCGCCACCGAGGCGACGCATCGCGAGATCACCTCGCGCCTGCACCTCGGCGCCGCCCGCCACTTCGTCTCGAGCTTCGACCGCCCGAACATCCAGTACCGGATCGTCAACAAGGTCGAGCCGCGCAAGCAGCTGATCGACTTCCTGCGGCGCGAGCACGCGCACGACGCGGGCATCGTCTACGCCCTCTCCCGCAAGAGCGTCGAGGCGACGGCCGAGGCGCTGCGCTCGGCGGGCTTCGACGCCGTCGCGTACCACGCGGGCCTCGACTCGCGGGTGCGCGCCGCCGCCCAGTCGCGGTTCCTCCGCGAGGAGGGCGTCATCGTCTGCGCGACCATCGCCTTCGGCATGGGGATCGACAAGCCGGACGTGCGGTTCGTCGCGCACATCGACCTGCCCAAGTCGGTCGAGGGCTACTACCAGGAGACGGGTCGCGCCGGCCGCGACGGACTGCCGTCCACCGCCTGGCTCGCCTACGGCCTGCAGGACGTGGTGCAGCAGCGCCGGATGATCGACGAGTCGCCGGGAGACCTGGCGCACCGTCGGCGGATGTCCGCGCACCTGGACGCGATGCTCGCGCTCTCCGAGACGGTCCAGTGCCGCCGCGTGAACCTGCTCGCCTACTTCGGCCAGGAGAGCACCGCCTGCGGCAACTGCGACACCTGCCTCGAGCCGCCCGCCTCCTGGGACGGCACGGTCGCGGCGCAGAAGTTCCTGTCGACGGTCGTCCGCCTCAAGCGGGAGCGCAACCAGCAGTTCGGCGCCGGTCACATCATCGACGTCCTCCGCGGCAAGACCACGCCGCGCACCACCCAGCACCAGCACGACGGCCTCGCCACCTGGGGCATCGGCGCCGAGCTCAGCGACACCCAGTGGCGCGGAGTCGCTCGCCAGCTCCTCGCGCAGGGCCTTCTCGGCGTGAACGACGACGGCTTCGGCACGCTCGTGCTCACGCCCGCGTCCGGCTCCGTCCTCAGCGGCGAGCGGAAGGTCGAGCTGCGGCAGGAGCCGGAGAAGCCGGCCCGCTCCTGCGGATCCTCCCGCTCCGGGCGGTCCACCGTCGCCGAGCTGTCGGGCGAGGCTCAGCCGCTGTTCGAGCGGCTCCGGGAGTGGCGCGCCGCGCAGGCCCGCGCGCAGGCGGTCCCGGCCTACATCGTCTTCAACGACGCGACCCTCCGCGAGATCGCGACCGCCGAGCCGGCGACGATGGACGCGCTCAGCATCATCGGCGGCGTCGGCCAGAAGAAGCTGCTCACCTACGGCGAGGCCGTTCTCGCCGTCGTCGCGGGGGAGAGCCCCGAGATCGCCGTCCCGGAACCCGGTGAGGAGGCTCCCGCTCCCCGCCGCGCGCCGGCCGCCCGTGGCGGGTCGTCCCGCTCGCAAGGGGCGAAGCCCTCGTTCGGCCGCGAGTCGTCCGGTCCGCCGGTGTCCGCCGCTCAGCCGCCGGAGGACGACTGGGTGCCGCCGGACGAGCCCGACTGGGAGCCCGGCTGGGACAGCTACTGATCCGTCGCTGAGGCGCGCGGTTCACCACCCGCGACGGAGGCGGGCGCCGGCGCGGGCGACCGTGTTCCGGGCTCCGCGTCGGCGATCGTGCCCATCTCGTCACCGACGCGAGCATCCTCGGTCCGAGGCGTCGGCGAGCGCCCTCAGCCGCCCGCGCCCGTCGACGCCATCCACCCGCCGAGCAGCGTGCAGCAGAACGACACCGCGAGGCCCGCCACCGGCACCCAGAACGCGATGCGCCGCCGCACCAGCAGCACGATCGAGACGACCAGCGCCGCGAGGAACGGCACCCACACTCCTCCTGCGGCGAGGACCACCCCGCCCTCGATCAGGCCGATGTCGCAGGCGTTCGATCCGCCGCACGAGTCGCTGGCCATCGCGAAGAACAGCCCGAAGAACGACAGCAGCAGCGTCACCGCGGAGGCCACGAGGATCAGCACGATCGTCAGCACCAGGTCCCAGACGCGGACCGGGCGCCCATGCGGAACCCCGGATCCCAGCGCGGCCGGAGGCGCGGGAGGCGCGGCCGCGACGTCCACGGGCGGCGCACCCGGAGTCCGGGGAGGCGCTGCCGCGACGTCCGCGGGCGGCCCGGCCGCCGGGTGTCGGGCGGGCGGAGGGGGAGGCAGCGGCGGCTCGCTCATGCCGAGAGACTAGCGAGGCGGCCTCCGGTGCGGCGTCCCTCCTCCGCAGAAGCAGCCCGTAGGGACATCCCGTTCAGCACACGGACGAGCCGCCCCCTTCTCCGCTCCCGTCGCAGGGACAGCCCGTCCTGCGCACGAGCCGCGCGCCCCACCCCCGCCTGGTCGGTTCCGACAACGCGCTTCCTCCTCCGCCCGGCGCCGTTTGTGCCCGGGCGACGGAACGTTTCCGCCGCGCCGCCGCGCGACCTACCGTGCGAGGACCGCCTCCGCTGCCGCGCCCGTCGGCGCACGACGCACCGGGAGCGGCCCGAACCGCAGACGGCCGAAGGGACACGAACACCATGGTCAGCACCGCTCCCCACCCCCGCTCCGCCGCCGACGCCGCCGACCGGGCGGCCACCGGGCGCACGCGGGCCCGGCGCTCCCGCTCGGGCTCCATCGCGCCCACGCCGCCGGTGGACTCCCTCGGCTCCGAGGTCGACGCGCGCCTGGACGAGGACGGCGCCCCCTCCGTCGACGTCGCCGCCCTCGGCGAGACCCTGCTCGGCGCCTGGCGCGAGCAGCGCCTCGCCAGCCGCGCCCTGACCGCCCGCCCCGAGCTGCACCGCACCGACGGCCTCCCGATGAAGGAGCACCGCCTCCGCGTCTCGGAGCAGATGCGCGTGCTCGCGGCCGAGGGCGGCGTGCACCGCGCCTTCCCGGTCGACCTCGGCGGCGAGGCCGACCACGGCGGCAACATCGCCGGCTTCGAGGAGCTGGTCACCGCCGACCCCTCGCTGCAGATCAAGTCCGGCGTGCAGTGGGGACTCTTCGGCGCCGCGGTCCTGCACCTGGGCACCCGCCCGCACCACGAGAAGTGGCTGCCGGGGATCATGAGCCTCGAGATCCCGGGCGCCTTCGCGATGACCGAGACCGGGCACGGCTCCGACGTCGCGTCGATCGCCACGACCGCCACCTACGAGGACGGCGAGTTCGTGCTGCGGACGCCGTTCCGCGCGGCCTGGAAGGACTACCTCGGCAACGCGGCGGTGGACGGGCGTGCGGCGGTCGTCTTCGCGCAGCTGGTCACCCGCGGCGTGAACCACGGCGTTCACGCCTTCTTCGTCCCGATCCGCGACGAGCAGGGCGCGTTCCTGCCCGGCGTCGGCGGGGAGGACGACGGCCTCAAGGGCGGTCTGAACGGGATCGACAACGGCCGCCTCCACTTCGACGGCGTCCGCGTCCCGCGCGAGAACCTGCTGAACCGCTACGGCGACGTCGCCGCCGACGGCACCTACTCCTCGCCGATCGCGAGCCCGGGCCGCCGCTTCTTCACCATGCTCGGCACGCTGGTGCAGGGCCGCGTCTCGCTCGACGGAGCCTCGGTCGCCGCGGCGAAGATCGCGCTGACGGTCGCCGTCACCTACGGCGACCAGCGCCGCCAGTTCACCGGCGGCGGCGAGCGGGAGGAGGTGCTGCTCGACTACCAGCGGCACCAGCGCCGCCTCCTGCCGCGCCTGGCCACCACCTACGCCGCCGCCTTCGCGCACGAGAAGCTGCTGACGGCGTTCGACGAGGTCTTCTCCGGCGCGAACGACACCGAGCAGTCGCGGCAGGACCTCGAGACCCTCGCCGCGGGGCTGAAGGCGCTCTCGACCTGGCACGCTCTCGACACGCTGCAGGAGGCGCGCGAGGCCTGCGGAGGCGCGGGCTTCCTCGCCGAGAACCGGCTCACGCAGCTGCGCGCCGATCTCGACGTCTACGCGACCTTCGAGGGCGACAACACCGTGCTCCTCCAGCTGGTCGCCAAGCGCCTGCTGACCGACGTCGGACGCCGCTTCAAGGGCGCCCAGCCCGCGGAGCTGGCGCGGTACGCCGCCTCGCAGGTCGCGGGGGCGACCGTCGACAACTCCGGTCTGCGCCGTCTGGCCCAGGTCGTCGCCGATCGCGGATCGACGGCCCGCTCGGTCGGCCAGCTGCGGGAAGACCAGCGCGAGCTGCTCACCGGCCGCGTCGAGAGCATGGTCGCGGGGATCGCCTCACGGCTGCGCCCGGCGTCGAAGCTGCCCTCCGACGAGGCGGCACGCCTGTTCAACGCGCACCAGAGCGAGCTCATCGAGGCGGCGCGCGCGCACGCCGAGCTGCTGCAGTGGGAGGCGTTCACGGAGGCGCTCGCCGGCGTCGAGGACGCGGGCACGCGCACCGTCCTCACCTGGCTCCGCGACCTGTTCGGCCTGGGCCTGATCGAGAAGCACCTCGACTGGTACCTCATCCACGGGCGCCTGTCGTCGCAGCGAGCGGTCGCGGTGACGTTCTACATCGACCGCCTGCTCGCGCGCATCCGCCCGCACGCCGCCGACCTGGTCGCGTCGTTCGGCTACGGGCCCGAGCACGTGCGCGCGGCGATCGCGACCGGCGCCGAGGCGGAGCGCCAGGAGGAGGCGCACGCCTGGTACGAGGCCGCCCGCGCCTCCGGCACCCTCCCCACTCCGGAGAAGCGCCGCTGACCCCTCCGCGAGATGCCGCTCCGGTACGCGACACGCCGCGCGAGGCGCACCGGAGTAGCATCCCGCGGAGACAGGACGGGCAGGGGCGCGTCAGGACGCGAGGAACGCCAGTGCCTGGTCGCGCTCGGCGCGCAGCTCGAGCACGGACTCGTCGATGCGCGCGCGGGAGTGCGCGTCGATCTCGAGCCCCTCGATGATCCGCCACTCGCCGTCGACGGAGCGGACCGGGAACGAGGAGATCAGCCCCTCCTCCACCCCGTAGGAGCCGTCCGACTCGACGGCGGCCGAGGTCCACGACGTGCCGTCGACCCAGTCGCGCACGTGGTCGATCGCGGCGGAGGCGGCGGACGCGGCCGAGGAGGCTCCGCGGACCTCGATGATCTCGGCGCCGCGCTTGGCGACCCGCGGCTCGAACTCCGTGTGCAGCCACTCCGCGTCGACCAGCTCGGGCACCGGCCGTCCGCCGACGGTGGCGTGCGTCGCGTCGGGGTACTGCGAGGCGGAGTGGTTGCCCCAGATCGCGACGCCCTCGATCGCGTCGACGGGGGCGTGGAGCTTCGCGGCGAGCTGCGCGACCGCCCGGTTGTGGTCGAGTCGCGTCATCGCGGTGAAGCGGCCGGCGGGGATGTCCGGGGCGCTGCGCCGCGCGATCCAGGCGTTGGTGTTGGCCGGGTTGCCGACGACCAGCACGCGGATGTCGGAGGCGGCGTGCGCGTTCAACGCGGCGCCCTGGGGCCCGAAGATGCCCGCGTTCGCGGCGAGCAGGTCGGCGCGCTCCATGCCCGCGCTGCGCGGCCGGGCGCCCACGAGGAGGGCGACGCTCGCGCCGTCGAACGCCGCGGCCGGGTCGTCCGTCGCCTCGATCCCGCGGAGGAGGGGGAAGGCGCCGTCCTGCAGCTCGAGCGCCGTGCCCGCGGCCGCGCGGAGGCCGGAGGGGATCTCGAGCAGGTTCAGGCGGACGGGGACGTCCGGCCCGAGGAGCTGACCCGAGGCGATGCGGAAAAGGAGCGCGTAGCCGATGGCGCCTCCCGCTCCCGTGACCGTGACCGTGACCGGAGTGCGCTGCTGGTTCATGCGCCGAGCGTATTCCCGCCGGCTGGGGGAGGGGGAGGAGTCAGCCGGACGGCGGGCCCTCGGCGGGAGGCGCCGTCGACCCGCGGAGCACGAGCTTGTTGCGCAGCCGCACGTGCTGCTCGGCCACGCTCCCGCCGTCGATCAGCGTCAGGAGCGCCCGGGCGGCCGCGCGCCCCACGCGGTGCAGCGGCTGCCTCACCGTCGTGAGCGCCGGGACCACCCGGGAGGCGTCGGGCACGTCGTCGTAGCCCACGACCGACAGCTGCCCGGGCACCGAGAGGCCCAGCGCCCGGGCCGCCTCGATCACGGCGATGGCGGAGGCGTCGTTCGCGGCGAGGACCGCCGTCGGGCGGTCGGGCAGCAGCAGCAGCTCGTGGGCGGCGGCGAGGGAGGGGTCGTGCCGGTAGTAGCCGACCCGTACGAGCGCGGGGTCGTAGGGGAGGCCGGCGTCCGC
The DNA here is from genome assembly GCF_002932195.1 of Rathayibacter sp. AY1C4. Lineage (NCBI taxonomy): Bacteria > Bacillati > Actinomycetota > Actinomycetes > Micrococcales > Microbacteriaceae > Rathayibacter > Rathayibacter sp. AY1C4. Next base: position 27,921 of record NZ_PSWE01000007.1, read on the forward strand.
GAGCGCCCGCTGGTAGCCGGCGCCGCGCCGGTGCGACGACTCCAGGTCGGGGCGGCCCGCGACGAAGCCGATGCGGCGATGGCCGAGCCCGATCAGGTGGCTCGTCGCCAGCTGCGCTCCGCCGAAGTCGTCGGTCGCCACCGAATGCAGCTCGGTCTGCGCGGTCAGCGGATCCACGACGACGAGCGGCAGGTCCGACGAGGGGATCACGCCGGAGGGAGTCACCAGGATCGCTCCCGCTACGTGCGCCTCGGTGAGGCGCCGCAGGGACTCCTGCTCCCAGCCCGCCCGGCCCCGGCGGCTCGCCCCGCTGCCGGCGAGGAGGTCGAACCGGGTCCCCCGGAGCGCCGTCGCCACTCCCTGCAGCACCTCCGTGCCGAACGGCTCGAAGTCGCCCAGGAGCACGCCGATGACGCCCGAGCGCTCCGCGCACTCCGTCGTCACGACCTCCTGCTCGGCCTCCGCCGTCGCCGCCCCTGCGGACATCCTCGTCCCCTCCCGCCGTCCCCGCCCGGCCGCGGCGGAACGCGGTGATCGCCTCGCTGCGCTGCTCCGGACGGTTGAGAACACGTCCTTGCAATCGGGAATGTTCCCGGTAACATTGCCCGCAAGACTAGCTGAGGGAAAGCTCAGCAGTCGAGAGAGACGAGTGTCGGGCAGCCTTTCTCCCCTCAGTGCTGAGGGGGTCGAGAGCTGGAGCTCGCGTGGCCACGCTGTGGAAGCCGCCGCGCACGAGCCGTCCGCCGCTCTCCGCGCGTCCTGCGCTCCAGGCGCGGCCGAACGCCCCTCGGGCTGCGCCGCGCTCCGTCCTCTCGCGGCCTCGGGCCGCGCCACCACTCCGCGCCGTCCGGCGCTCGACCTGATCGGCGACGATGCCGATCGAGTGAGGAACACCATGTCCACGCGACGCACCCCCCGACCCCTCTGGCTCGTCCGCTCGGGCGCCGCTCTCGCCGGCTGCCTGCTCCTGTCCGGCGTCGCCGCCGCGGCCGCGGCCGCCGACACCGAGTACGGCTCCGACGACGTCGACGTGAACGTCAGCATCGAGGAGCTGGAGCAGCCCGGCGCCCTCTCGATGTCGATCGACGGCACCTCCGCCACGCTCGCCGAGGAGGGCTCCACCCCGACCGTGCGCGCCTTCACGGGGCAGCTGCCCGACGTGACCGTGACGGACACCCGGACCGTCGACGAGATCCCGGCCGGAGCCGGCTGGTACGTCCTCGGCTCGGCGAGCGCCTTCACCGGCGACGCGGACCAGGAGGACATCTCCTCCGACCACCTCGGCTGGACGCCGGTCCTCGTGGACGGCGGCGAGTCGGGCCTCGTGTCCGAGGGCGACCCGGTCGACACGATCCTCGACGAGGGTGCCGACGCCGTGGGCCTGTTCGACCAGGAGCTGCTCGCGCTGTCGCTCGACTCGCAGGAGACCGCGACGGACGGGTCCTGGACCGTGTCCGCGGGCCTCACCCTGAAGACCGAGGCCGACGTCGCCCCCGGCGACTACTCCTCCGTCCTGACGCTGTCGCTGTTCGAATGACCCCGATGCGCGCAGTCGCCTCCACGGCGATCGGCGCCCTCCTCGCGGCGGGCCTGCTCGCCTCCGGCGCGGCTCCGGCGACCGCGGCCGGCGCCTGGTCGCCGAAGGCCTCCTACACGTCGACGGACCGCGGCGACGGCACCTACTCCGTGCCGCTGCTGAACGCCGACGTGCCCGACGTCAGCGTCGAGCGCGTGCCCGCGTCCGAGAACGACGAGGGCCGCGACATCTACTACATGATCAGCACCACGATGCACCTCAGCCCGGGCGCCCCGATCATGAAGTCCTACGACCTCGTCAACTGGGAGATCGTCAACTACGTCTTCGACCGGCTCGAGATCGGCGACCGCTTCTCGCTCCGGAACGGGCAGAACTCCTACGGCAACGGCCAGTGGGCCTCGTCGCTCCGGTACCACGACGGCCGCTACTACGCGGTCTTCAACACCAACAACCTCGGCGGCTCCTACCTCTACTCGACCGACGACATCGAGGACGGAGCCTGGACCCGCACAGCCCTCGGCCGCGCCTTCCACGACCCGTCGCTGTTCTTCGACGACGCGGACGGCGGCACGCCGTACATCTTCTACGGCTCCGGATCCACCAGCGCCGTGAAGCTGAGCGAGGACCTGACGACCGTCGTCGCCGAGTACCCGAACATCCTCCGCACCTCGGACTACCCGGGAGCCGGCTACCTCGGCGGCCTGTTCGAGGGCGCGCAGGTGCAGTACATCGACGGGCAGTACTACATCGTCATCATCACCTGGCCCTCGGGCCAGGGCCGCCAGGTGGCGCTGTTCCGCTCGTCCGAGCTGCTGGGCCGCTACGCGACCGCCGACGGCAGCAACCCCTACGAGGGCAGGGGCGTGCTGAACTCCAGCGGGTTCGCCCAGGGGAGCCTCGTGCCGATCGCGAAGGAGGACGGCTCGACCGCCTGGCACGGCATGTTCTTCCGCGACAGCTTCCCGACCGGCCGCATCCCCGGGCTCATCCCGGCGACGTGGAAGGACGGCTGGCCGACGTTCGGGACGAACGGCTCGGTGCCGGTGGGCGGGAGCTTCCCGAAGCCGATCCGCCTCAGCCCCGAGGAGGAGCTGTTCGAGCGGCAGAAGAGCATCGTCGTCTCGGACGACTTCGACAACGACGCCCCGGCGAAGGCCTACCAGGACGAGTCGTGGACGATCCCGCCCGCGCCCGCCTACGACGCGTCGCTGCTCGGCGTGCAGCTGCTCCAGAACCCGGGAGCGGAGTCGGGGACGGCGCCGTGGGCAGGCCAGTTCGGCGCGACGCTGTCGGCCGACACGACCGACCCGGCGTCCGGCACCGCCGCGCTCCGCGTGGGCACCCGCACGCTCAACGGCTCCGGCCCGAGCCAGGTGCTGGCGAACAAGCTGCAGCGCGGCGTGACCTACACCGTGTCCGCGAAGGTGAAGTACACGACCGGCCCCGCGTCGGTCCGCTTCAACCTCTGCGCCGACTTCGGCGCGGGACCCGTGACGATGGCCTCCGCCGCCGTCACGCAGGGGCAGTGGACGACGATCACGGGGACCTACACGGTGCCCGAGACCGCGAACGTCGGCAGCGTGAAGTTCGCCGTCGAGACGCCGTGGGGCAATCCGCAGCCGGCGTCCTCGAGCACCGAGTACCTGCTCGACGACGTCTCGCTCGTCGGCGCCGCTCCCACCCTCGAGCGCCCGACGGCCGCCGAGATCGAGCCGAACGGCTCGACCCTCGCCCTCCCCTGGCAGTGGAACCACGCCCCCGACAACCGCTACTGGTCGCTGACCGAGCGCGAGGGCTGGCTCCGCCTCACCAACGGGAAGGTGCTCAGCGGAACGGCCGCGCACACGCGTCTCTCGGGCTCGCCCGAGATGACGTACCTGGAGGAGGCGCGCAACACGCTCTCCCAGCGCATCGTGGCTCCGAAGCAGTCGGCGGAGGCGGCGTTCGACGTCTCCGAGATGAAGGACGGCGACGTCGCCGGGCTCGCGGCCTACAACCGCGGCTTCTCCTACGTCGCGGTCAAGCGCGTGGACGGCGTCACCACCGTCGGCGTCGTGAACCGCAGTCAGCCGTTCGCGACCACGTTCGACCAGGCGGCCGTGGAGTCCTTCCTCCCCGGCACCACCGCCGCCCTCGGCGACGCCTCGCAGGTGCGCCTGAAGGCCGATCTCGAGCTCTCGGCTCCGGCCGGACAGCTCTGGACGACCTTCTCGTACAGCCTCGACGGGACGAGCTGGACGAAGCTCGGCAGTCGCGTCGGCCCGCAGACCCTCGACGGTCAGCTCACGCACTTCATGGGCCACCGCCTCGGGCTGTTCAGCTACGCGACGAAGACCGCCGGCGGCCACGTCGACGTCGACGAGTTCCTCCTGAGCGACACCCTCTCCTCGGAGGGGAAGGCGCTCGACCGCTCGCAGCTCGACGCGGCCGTCGCCCACGCGGCGACGCTCCGCTCCGACGACTACCCGGCGGACGCCTGGTCCGACCTCCAGTCGGTCCTCGCGAAGGCGCAGTCGGTCGGCACCGCGGGAACGCAGAACCAGATCGACGCCCCGGAGCGCGCACTCAGCTACCAGCTGGCCCGCCTCGGGACGCTGAAGGAGGCGTCGCTCGATGTGACCGCCGCCGCCGCGACCCGCTGCATCGCGGGGAAGGTCGTCGTGACCGTGCGGGCGACCAACGCCGACGACGTGCCCGTCGCCCTCCGGATGGAGAGCGCGTCCGGCACGAAGACGGTCGCCGCGCTCGCACCCGGCGCCACGACGAGCCACGCCTTCACCACGCGGGCGGCCTCGGTCCCCGCCGCCGAGGTGGTCGTGACCGCGACCGCCACCCTCGACGGCGAGCCGGTGACGACCACGGTGAGAGCGCCCCACCCGGCCGCGTCCTGCGGCTGAGCACTCCGGGGGCGGCCCGCGCGGCCGCCCCCGCCCCCGAACGCGTCAGCGGCACCCGTCGCCGACGATCTCCTGCACGACACGATCAAGGAGGATCCGTGAGATCACCACAACGAGAAGGCGCTCCGAAGGGGCGGTTGCGGCTGAGGCTGCTGGCCACGGCCGCGCTGACCGCGCTCCTGGTGGCCCCCTTCGCCGCCCAGACCTCGTCCGCCGCTGAGGCGGAGCTCATCGTCAACGGCGGCTTCGAGAGCGGCATCAGCAGCTGGTTCGTCAACAACGGCAACGCCGCCGACGCCGGCACCATCGCGACGACCACGGATGCGCGCACCGGCACCGCCGCAGCGCTCGTCACCGGCCGCACGACCACCGGCGCGGGCGCCATGCAGGACCTCAGCGGCAAGGTCGTCGCCGGCCAGACCTACCAGGTCAAGGCGCAGATCAAGTACGAGAACGCCGCGAGCCCCGCGACCAAGCAGTTCTTCGCCACCATGCACTACGGCGGAGGCACCTACACGAACCTCGCGAGCGTCACCGCCACGAAGGGGCAGTGGGCGACGATCAACGGATCGTTCACCATCCCCGCCGGGCAGAGCGTCGCGACCGCGCGCCTCTTCTTCGAGACGCCGTGGACCGCGACTCCCTCGGCCGCGCCCGAGACGCACCTCATGGACTACAAGCTCGACGACGTCTCGCTGGTCGGAGCGGCGCCGCCCGCGCCCGCCTCGCGCACCATCGAGGTCGTGGGCAAGATCCCGGGCGACCACAACCCGCTCATGGGCTGGAAGTTCGGCGCCGACGGCTTCGGCTTCGTCGAGAACGGCCGCGTGTACATGTACATGACGAACGACACCCAGGGCTACGCTCCGAACCCCGCCACGGGCGTCTCGGCGGGCATCGACTACGGCAAGATCAACCAGATCACCGTGATCTCCTCGGACGACCTCGTCAACTGGACCGACCACGGCGAGATCCAGGTCGCCGGCTCCACCGGAGTCGCGCCCTACACCGGCAACTCGTGGGCTCCCGGCATGGCGAAGAAGACCGTGAACGGCGTCGACAAGTACTTCCTCTACTACGCCAACGGCGGCGGCTCCAGCAACGTGATCACCGGCGACTCGCCGGTGGGTCCGTGGACCAGCCAGCGCACCTCCACGCTCATCAACGCGTCCACCCCGGGCGCCGAGGCGGTCGCGTGGAAGTTCGACCCGGCACCGCTCGTCGACGACGACGGCCAGGGCTACCTGTTCTTCGGAGGCGGACCCGCCTCGACCGCGCTCCCCGCGGCCGAGCGCTTCAACAACCCGAAGAACATCCGCGTGATCGAGCTCGGCGACGACATGATCTCGACCCAGGGCACTTCCGCCGTCGTGGACGCGCCCGTCGCGTTCGAGGCGGCCCAGGTGTTCAAGCGCCAGGACAAGTACTACCTCTCGTACTCGTCCCACTTCGGCGGCAACGACTTCGGCGGCAACCAGACCCGCGAGCCCGGCTACCCGGGCGGCGGCGAGATCGGCTACATGATCTCGGACGACCCGATGTCCTGGCCCAAGGAGAACTACGCCGGCGTGATGTTCCCGAACCAGAGCCGCTTCTTCGGAGCCGGCACCGGCGGCAACAACCACCAGTCGGTCTTCGAGCTGGGCGGCAAGTACTACTTCACCTACCACGCGCCGACGCTCAACAAGCGGATCAACGGCGACACCACCCAGGGGTACCGCAGCCCGCACATCCAGGAGCTGCAGTTCAACGCCGACGGCACGGTGCAGCAGGTGGTCGGCGACTACAAGGGCGTCGACCAGGTGAAGGACTTCGATCCGTACCGCACCTTCCCGGCCGAGACCATCGGCTGGAGCAAGGGCATCGCGACGGCGCCGCTCGGCACCCCCGCCGCGGGCGCGACGCAGAACCTCGTGCTGAAGGACCTCGACAACGGCGACTGGACCGCGCTGTCGGCCGTCGACTTCGGGGACACCGGAGCCGCGACGTTCACCGCGAAGGCCAAGGCGCTGCAGGCCGGCGGCACCGTCACCGTCCGCCTCGACTCCGAGACCGGGCCCGTCGCGGGCACCGTCGCGGTGAACGGGACGACCGGTGAGTGGACCGACGTCAGCGCCGCGCTGACCGGAGCGACCGGAGTGCACGACGTGTTCTTCAGCTACTCCGGACCCTCCGGCGACCTGTTCGAGCTCGACACCTTCGCCTTCACCGAGGGCGAGGCGGCTCCGGCGCTCGACATCACGGCGAGCGCGGCGACCCGCTGCATCGCGGGCAAGGCGATCGTCACCGTCCAGGCGAGCAACGGCTCCGACGTCCCCGTCGGCGTGACCTTCACGTCGACGTCCGGCACGAAGTCGTTCACCTCGGTGGCGCCCGGCAAGACCGTGTCGCACGCCTTCACCACCCGTCAGGCGAACCTGCCCGCCGGTGCGGTGACCGTCGAGGCCACGGCCACGATGAACGGCGCCCCCGTCGAGACGGAGGTGAGCGCTCCGTACGCGGCGCGCCCGTGCTCGTAGCGCACGGCTGAACCACCGGGGAGCGCCCCCGGCCCTGCGGGGCCGGGGGCGCTCCTGCGCGTGCGGGGGGATCTCGATGCGCCCTCCGGGGCTGCTCGATCAGCATGTGCCGGCCGCGCAGCGGGGTGATGAGACCCCGCTGGGTCAGCGGGTGTCGGCCAGGCGCATCGTGCCGCCGGCCTGGGCGGCGAAGGCGCGGGCGGTCGCCGCGATGGTGCGCTGCATGACCCGCGCCGCGGCGGTCGGCGCGAGGTCCGCCGGGCGCGCGAGGCTGATCGTCCGGGTCAGGGTGGGCTTCTCGAGCGTCGGCTCCTCGAGGCGGATCGAGCGCAGCCCCGGGCGCCCCTGCAGCACCATCGCCGGGACGACCGCGACCCCGAGGCCCCGCTCGGCGAAGCGCAGCACCGCGTCCATCTCGGCGCCCTCCAGCACCACGTCCGGCTCCAGGCCCGCGGCGGCGAACGCGGCGTCGGTCGTGCGGCGCAGGTCGTAGCTGGAGTTGAAGACGATCTGCGGGAGGCGGGCGACCGCCGCCAGGTCGAGCGCGCCGGTCGCGGCGAGGGGAGGCTCCGCGGCGGAGGAGACCACGACGAGCTCCTCGACGAGCAGCGGCGTCACCGTGAAGGCGCCGGGAGCGGCCGCGGTCGAGGTCGTCACCAGCGCCAGGTCGAGCTCGCCCCGGGCCAGCCGGTCGAAGAGGCTCCGCGACCCGTCCTCGGCGAGGTGCAGCTCCACGGCGGGATGCGCGGAGTGGAACGCGTGCAGCACCTCCGCGACGAGGCTGATGCAGAGCGTCGGCGTCGCGCCGAACCGCACCCGGCCGCGCTCGAGTCCGGCCAGCTCGGCCAGCTCGCGGCGCACCGATCCGGCGTCGGCGAGCATGCGCCGGGCGAGCGGCAGCAGCAGCTCCCCGGCCGGTGTGAGGGTGCTGCCGGAACGCGCCCGGTGGAAGAGCTCGGAGCCGAGGTCCTGCTCCAGCGCGGCGATCCGGCGGCTCAGCGAGGGCTGCGCGAGATGCAGCTCCTCGGCGGCGCGGGTGAAGCTGCCGAGGCGGGCGACCTCGACGAATCCGGTGAGCTGCTCGAGATCCACATGCATACCCTATGCGCATGGCTGTGCCCAGCATTATGCATTGGAGTAATCGAAGCGCCGTGCCTAGCGTGGAGGCATGACCACTTCAGAGACCACCGCACCGGAGCGTCGGATCTCCACCTCCGTCCTCGTCATCGGCACCGGCGGATCGGGCCTGCGCGCCGCGATCGAGCTCGCCGAGGCGGGCGTGGACGTCCTCGCGCTCGGCAAGCGCTCGAAGTCGGACGCGCACACCTCCCTCGCCGCCGGCGGCATCAACGCCGCCCTCGCCACGATGGACCCCGACGACAGCTGGCAGCAGCACGCGGCCGACACCATCACCGAGTCCTACCAGCTCGCCAACCCGCACACGGTCGAGATCGTCACCTCCAACGCCGCCCGCGGCATCCAGGACCTCGAGCGCTACGGCATGCCGTTCGCCCGCGAGGACGACGGCCGAATCTCGCAGCGCTTCTTCGGCGCGCACACCTACCGCCGGACCGCCTTCGCGGGCGACTACACCGGCCTCGAGATCCAGCGCACGCTCGTCAACCGGGCCGCCCAGCTCGAGATCCCGATCCTGGACACCGTGTACGTCACGCGCATCCTCGTCAACGAGGACGGAACAGTGTTCGGCGCCTACGGCTTCGACCTCGTCGACGGCACCCGCTACCTGATCCACGCGGATGCGGTGATCCTCGCCGCGGGCGGCCACAACCGCATCTGGCGCCGCACCTCCTCCCGCCGCGACGAGAACACGGGCGACTCGTTCCGCCTGGCCGTCGAGGCCGGCGGCCGCCTGCGCGACCCCGAGCTCGTCCAGTTCCACCCGTCGGGCATCATCGAGCCCGAGAACGCGGCGGGCACGCTGATCTCCGAGGCCGCGCGCGGCGAGGGCGGCATCCTCCGCAACGGCCTCGGCGAGCGCTTCATGGGCAAGTACGACGCCGAGCGCCTCGAGCTCTCGACCCGCGACCGCGTCGCCCTCGCCTGCTACACCGAGATCAAGGAGGGTCGCGGCACGCCGAACGGCGGGGTCTGGCTCGACGTCTCGCACCTGCCGCGCGAGACGATCATGACCCGGCTGCCGCGGGTGTACCAGACGATGCTCGAGCTGCAGATGCTCGACATCACGAAGGACCCGATCGAGATCGCGCCCACGGCGCACTACTCGATGGGCGGGGTCTGGGTGCGCTCGGACGACCACAGCACCGACGTCCCCGGGCTCTACGCGATCGGAGAGGCCTCGAGTGGACTGCACGGCGCCAACCGCCTCGGCGGCAACTCGCTGATCGAGCTGCTGGTGTTCGGCCGCATCGTCGGGCAGGCGGCGGCGGAGTACTCCGCCTCACTGACCGCCCAGACGCGCTCGGCCGCGTCCGTCCAGGTCGCCCGCGACGAGATCGCCGGCCTGCTCGCGGCCGACGGCACCGAGAACGTCCGCGCCCTGCAGCGCGCGATCCGCAACACGATGACCGAGCACGCCGGAGTCGTCCGCGACGAGGAGGGCCTGCTCGCCGGGCTCGCCGAGCTGGACGCGATCGAGGCGCGCATCGCCGACATCGGCGTGCACCCGGACATCGCCGGCTTCCAGGACCTCGCCCACGCCTTCGACCTCAAGTCGGCCGCGATGGCCGCGCGGGCCACCCTCGAGGCCGCCCTCGAGCGCCGGGAGAGCCGCGGCTGCCACAACCGCAGCGACTACCCGGACATCGACCCGGCCCTCCAGGTGAACCTCGTCTGGTCGCCCTCCACGGGGATCACCCGCGAGGAGATCCCCGCGGTGCCGGAGGAGATCCAGGCGCTGATCAGCGGCGAGGTCGCCACCGCGGGCAAGCTGCTCGAGTAGCAGGAACCGCGACGGCACGACGCCGGTCGCCCTCACCGCCTGCTCGCCGGGCACCACCGGAGCCCAGGCGCCCCCCGGGATCCTCCTGGGGACCACGGACAAGGTCACCGCCCTGGATCCCGCCGGCTCCTGGGACCTCGGCTCGGCGACGCTGCAGAACCAGGTCTTCTCCTGGCTGCTGACCTCCGCCCCCGGATCGACGGATCCCGTGCCGGACCTCGCGGCCTCGGCCGAGTTCACCGACCCCACCCACTACCGCGTCGCCCTGCGCGAGGACGCCGCCTTCGCCAACGGCAATCCGCTCACCGCCTCGGACGTGGTTTTCACCTTCGAGCGCCAGGTGGCGATCGCCGCTCCGAACGGCCCCTCGTCGCTGCTCTCGGACATGGTCTCGGTCGAGGCGGAGGACGACTCCACCGTCGTCTTCACGCTGGCCACCCCGGACAACGCCCTCTGGCCCCAGATCCTCACCAGCCCCGCCGCCGCGATCGTCGACGAGGACGTCTTCTCGGCCGACTCCCTCACCACCGACGACGACATCGTCGCCGGCGACGCCTTCAGCGGGCAGTACTCCATCACGAGCTACACGCTGAACTCGCTCGTGCAGCTCACCCGCAACGACTCCTATGACGGCCTCCTCGGCGCCGCCGCCAACGAGTCCGTGATCGTCCGCTACTACGCGGACGAGAGCAACCTCAAGCTCGACATCCAGCGCGGCGAGATCGCGGTCGCCTACCGCACGCTGAACGCGACCGACACCGAGGACCTCCGCGGCGAGGAGGGCCTGACGGTGCACTCCGGTCCCGGCGCCGAGATGCGCTTCCTCGTCTTCAACCCCGAGACCATGCCCTACGGCTCCGCGACCCCCGAGGCCGACGCCGACAAGGCGCTCGCCGTCCGCACCGCCGTCGCCGACCTGATCGACCGCGACGAGCTGTCGGACCAGGTCTACAAGGGCACCTACGCGCCGGTCTACTCGATCGTCCCCAGCGCCCTGACCGGATCGACGCCGGCGTACGAGCAGGCCTTCGGCGACGGGAGCGGCGGTCCCAGCGCGGACGAGGCCGCCGCCGCGCTCCAGGCCGCCGGGATCACCTGTCCCGTCGATCTCAAGCTGCAGTACAACACCGACCACTACGGCTCCAGCACCTCGGACGAGTACGCGCTCATCAAGAACCAGCTCGAGCGCAGCGGGCTGTTCACGGTCGACCTGCAGTCGACGGAGTGGACGCAGTACGTGAAGGAGAAGTCGACGTCCTACCCGCTCTACCAGCAGGGCTGGTTCGCGGACTACCCGGACTCGGACAACTACCTGAACCTGCTCTACGGCACCGACGAGGCCCCCTCCATCCTCGGCGCCGCCGTGAAGGACGACGCCTACAACGAGGTCGTGCTGCGCGAGCGGAGCCTGGCGCCCGGCGACGAGCGCACCGCGGCGATCGAGGAGGCGCAGCGCCTCGCGGCGGAGAAGGCGATCACCGTGCCGCTCCTCGAGGGCACGGAGACCGTCATCGCCTCCTCCACGATCTCGGGCATCGACGACACGCCGACGGCTCCGGCCGATTCCGCTTCGGGCTGCTCCGGAGCGAGTGATCGGGGCGCGCTGATCGGCCGGACGGGCCGCGGCGCCGCAGGAGGGGGAGACCCTCGGCGGCCGCCGCGGCCCGTCCGTGCGTCCGGGGGCGGCACTGCGAGGGCGGCTCTGCCAGGACGGGGCACCCGGATCGATCAGCGCGCCAGCGCCGCCAGCTCCGCCCGGGTGCGGGCGCCGGCCTTGCGCAGCAGGTTCGACACGTGGAACTTCACGGTGTTGCCGCTGATGCCGAGGTCGTCCGCGATCCGCTGGTTCGAGGCGCCGAGCGTGATCAGGTTCAGCACCTCCCGCTCGCGGGCGCTGAGCTCGGCGAGGTCGAGCCCGTCGGGCTGCGCCGGCGGATCGAGGGGGAGGCGGATCGACAGGGTCGACCCCCAGCCCGCGGTCGACGCGACCGAGAGCTCCCCGTCGAGCCCGCGCACGCGCTCGGCGATCGGGCGCAGGGCGTCGTCGCGGGTCGTCAGCTCGCCCCGGCCGTCGTCGCGGATCTCGATGAGCAGGTTGAGCCCGTCGCAGTCCCACTGGATCCGCACCCGGCGCGTCTGCTCCGACTCCACGAACGCCAGCACGGCGCTCCGCACGATCGCGCGGGCCCCGTGCGCCACTTCGCCGGGGAGGGCGCGCCCGGTGGCGGGCGGCTCGACGAACTGCACGTCGAGGTCGCCGAAGCGGACGAGCGGGCGCAGGTCGCTCCGGAGCCGCGCGAACGCGCCCACGACGGGCTCCAGCATCGCGCTGCGCTGCTCGTCCGAGGCGGTGCGCAGCTCGACCAGGGCGTTCGCGGCGATGTCGATCGCGACGGTGCGGGCCGCACGGTCGTCGAGGCGCTCGGCGCGCAGGGCGGCGAGCACCGACTCCAGCGCCACCGCGTGCCGGTCGGCCTGCTCGGCCACCGTGCGGGCGTGCTGCTGCAGCAGGGTGCGGGAGGCGGGGGACTCGGCGGGATCCATCCTCCGAACCTACCCGTCCTACCCGCGAGCGGCATCGCCCACCCGATCGGGTAGGCGGACCTCCTCGATCAGGTGGCGCGCGGGCCGGTCGCCGGGCGCACTGTGGATCCATGCCCGCTGACGACCGCACCACCGACCCCGCAGAGGCGCTCGCCGTGATCGCCGCCGAGGTGTCCGCCGCGACCGCCTCGCTGACGACCGACCGCCTCGAGCCCGTCCTCGAGCTGCTCGCCGGCGCCGATCGCGTCTTCATCCACGGCGCCGGCCGCTCCGGCCTCGCCCTGCGGATGACCGCCATGCGCCTCATGCACCTCGGACTCGTCGTGCACGTGGTCGGCGACGTGACGACCCCGGCGATCCGCGGCGGCGACGTGCTGCTCACCGCGAGCGGCTCCGGCACCACCGGGGGCATCGTCCGCGCCGCGCAGGCCGCCGTCGACGCCGGAGCGCGGGTCGCGGCGATCACGACCGCCGCCGACTCCCCGCTGGCCGGGCTCGCCTCCGCCGTGGTGGTCGTGCCCGCCGCCGACAAGCTCGACCGCTCCGGCGCCGCCTCGGCGCAGTACTCCGGCGGGCTCTTCGAGCAGGTCGTCGTGCTCACCGGCGACGCCCTGTTCCACGCGCTCTGGCAGCGCCGCGGCGACAGCGCCGACGAGCTCTGGCCGCGCCACGCGAACCTCGAATGACCCGACTCCCCACCTCGACAGGAAGAAGAACCCCGTGAAGCTCCAGTTCGCCATGGACACCCTCAGCACCGACGCCGCCCTCGAGCTCGCCGCTGCCGCCGCCCCGCACGTCGACATCCTCGAGCTGGGCACCCCGCTCATCAAGAGCGCCGGCCTCTCCGCCATCACCGCCATCAAGGAGGCGCACCCCGACAAGACGGTCTTCGCCGACCTCAAGACGATGGACGCGGGCGAGCTCGAGGCCGACATGGCCTTCGCGGCCGGCGCCGACCTCGTGACGGTCCTCGGCGTCGCCGGCGACAGCACCATCGCCGGCGCGATCGCCGCCGGGAGGAAGCACGGCAAGGGCGTCGTCGTCGACCTCATCGGCGTGCCCGACAAGGCCGCCCGCGCCCGCGAGGTCGTCGCCCTCGGCGCCGAGTTCGTCGAGATGCACGCCGGTCTGGACGAGCAGGCGGAGGAGGGCTTCACCTTCGAGACCCTGCTGCGCGACGGCGAGTCCTCCGGCGTGCCGTTCTCGGTCGCGGGCGGCGTGAGCACCGCCACCATCGAGTCGGTGCAGCGCGCCGGCGCCCTCGTGGCCGTCGCGGGCGGGGCCATCTATGGCGCCCCGGACGTCGGCGAGGCCGCCGCGGCCCTCCGCGCCGCCATCGTCTGACCCGTCGGCGCCGCCGCCCCCGAGGCCCGCTGATCCGGGTCGCGAGGGCGGCGGCGCCCGCGTCCGCGCGGGAGGCGGCAGCGCATCCCCGCCGGACGCCCGGCCCCTCTCGACTCGCCGACGGCGCGGTCCTACAGTGGCTGCGACGACCCTCGACTCCCGCCGCGGGACCGACGGCGCCGTCGCGAGCGGAGGGAAGCCGTGTCCTCGACCGCCCCCGTGCCCGGAGCCGCCGTCGACGCCTCGACGAGGCTCCGCGACTTCCACCAGATCCTCCTCAACACCGCCGTCGCGAACGTGACGACGAGCTTCCTCTGGTTCGCGCTCACGTTCTGGGTGTACCTCGAGACGCGCTCCGTCCTGGCGACCGGGATCATCGGCGGCGCCTACATGCTGCTCGTCGCGGTCTTCGCGATGGCCTTCGGCACGATCGTGGACCGGCACCGCAAGTTCCGCGTCATGGTGTTCGCCGGCGCGGTCACGCTGGTGTCCTTCGGCGTCGCGGGCGGTCTCTTCCTCGCGCTGCCCGAGGCGGCGCTCCTGGACTTCCGCGCCCCCTGGTTCTGGGTGTTCTCGGGCACGATCCTCTTCGGCGCCGTCATCGAGAACATGCGCAACATCGCCCTGTCCACGACGGTGACCCTGCTGGTCCCGGTGGAGGGGCACGCCCGCGCGAACGGCCTCGTCGGCACGGTCCAGGGCCTCGCCTTCGTGGTGACGAGCGTCTTCAGCGGGCTCGCCATCGGCCTGCTCGGCATGGGGTGGACGCTGGTGATCGCGATCGGCCTCTCCGCCGCCGCGCTCCTGCACCTCCTCTTCCTGCGCATCCCGGAGGACCGGCCCGCGCCGACGGGGGAGAGGGCGCCGCTGATCGATCTCCGCGGCAGCATCACCGCGGTGCGGGCGGCGACCGGGCTGTTCGCGCTCATCGTCTTCTCGACGTTCAACAACCTGATCGGCGGCGTCTACATGGCGCTGATGGACCCGTACGGCCTCGAGCTGTTCCCGGTCGAGCTGTGGGGCGTGGTGCTCGGAGTGACGGCGACCGGTTTCGTCATCGGCGGTCTGCTCGTCGCGAGGTTCGGTCTCGGGAGGAACCCGATCCGGACGATGCTGCTGCTCGTGATGGCGATGGGCCTGATCGGCGCGGTCTTCACCCTCCGCGACTGGTGGTGGCTCTACGCCGGCGGCATCTGGATCTACATGACCCTGATCCCGGCGGTCGAGGCCGCCGAGCAGACGGTGATCCAGAAGGTCGTCCCCTTCGAGACCCAGGGGCGCGTCTTCGGCTTCGCGGCGGCGTTCGAGTCGGCCGCCGCTCCGATCACGTCGTTCCTCATCGCCCCGATCGCCGAGTTCGCGCTCATCCCGTACATGGAGTCGCCGGCCGGGCGCTCGGCGTTCGGCGGGCTGCTCGGCGACGGCATCGGCCGGGGGATCGCGCTGGTGTTCCTGGTCGGCGGAGTCGTCATGATCATCGCGGCCGGCGCGGCGATGCTCACCCGCTCCTACCGCGTCATGTCGGCGCACTACCTGCGGGAGGCCGCGGCGAGCGGGGAGGCGGAGCCCGTCGGCACGGAGGCGCCGGAGACGCACCGGACCGCGCCGAGCACCGTCGAGCAGAACCGCTAGCGCCCGCAGACGCCGCCCGTCATGCGCCTCCGGGGGGTCCGGCGGACCGGACGGCGCCGACACGAGGAAGACGTGCCGGACGCCCCCTCCCCAGGGTGCGGCGTCCGGCACGTCGGCTGCGACCACCCGGTCGAGGGGCCCTCCTCGACTCCCGAGCGCTCCGCTGCCCCGCGCCTCCGGAGGGAGACATCGGGGCATGCGGCGCCGGCGGGGGGAGGGCTCTGGTTCCCCGCCCCGCCGGCGCCGGCCGCCCGCGAGGGGCGGCGAGGATGCTCGTTCGGGCGTGCCTCGAGTGACGGCTACATGCCGTCACTGAGCATGGACTGCACCAGCTTCACGTGGCGCTCGAGGTTCAGCTGGCTGAACTCGCTGTTGTAGTTGAGGCCGTAGTTCAAGATGTGACCCGGGGTGCACTGGATTGTCGCGTCCGGTCCGTCCCAGGTGCGCAGCAGTGCCAGGGCCGAGTCCCAGCTGCTGTTCTCGCAGTTCGTGTTGAAGGTGGTCGACGTGCCCAAGCCCACGGTGTGCGAGATCTCGTGCATGGCGGTGCCCTCCACCATGTAGACGCGCTCCTTGCCGAAGCGGATCTGGCCGTAGATGTTCGCATCGGCCGTCGGGGTTCCGGGGCTGTACGAGACGGTCAGGGAGCGGGAGATGTTGCTGAGGCGGTTGTAGCGCGCCACGGCGCGGTCCATCGCGTCGGTGATGCGGGCGTAGGCGTCGGCCTCGTCCGCGGTCGGGCTCGCGACGCGGTTCAGCGTCCAGGTGATCTTCTGCACGGTCGGATCGGTCAGTGCCCAGCGCTGGGCCTTGGAGCCGGTGCAGGTCCACTGCTGAATGGGGGAGCCGTCGATCTGGCGGAAGTCCTTGTTGTCGAGGCAGAGGTCGCTGTGCCGATTGGCGATCTCGGCGTAGCCTCCGCCGACGGAGGTGATCCGCCACTGCTGGGCGGTGCTTCCGTTGCAGCTCCACTGCCGCACCTCCGAGCCCGGAGTGGTGCCGAAGTCGAAGTTGTCGAGGCAGAGGTTGCTGAAGGTGTTCTTGATCTCGGCGTAGCCGGTGCCGAGGTCGGTGACCTGCCAGCGCTGGTTGCTCCCCTCGGTGCAGCTCCACTGCCGCACCTCGGCTCCGGGCTGAGTGCCGAAGTCGAAGTCGTCGAGACACATGCTGCTGTGCTGGTTGCGGATCTCCTGCGCCGATCCGAGGCCGACCGGGGCGGTGGCTGCAGAGGCGGGCGAGCTGATGCCGAAGGTCGTGATGCCGACGACGGCCGCGATCAGGGCGCCGATCAGGCGCTTGGAGGGGTGGGACTTCGTTGTCCGGGACATGGGTGCCTTTCACAGACATCCGGCGTCCCCGAAGGGACGCGGATGAGGGTCGCAGGAAGGAGCCGTGTCCGAAGGGATCGGAGCACGGCAGAGGATGCGCCGGAGCGACCGGGATGGTGATCCGGTCGTCCCGCCGCGGGACGCGTCAGCGCCGACGCTCCGAGTGGGATGGGAAGCTGATCACGACCTGCATGTTGACGTGGACAACCATCGACCGGTCGCGGAGCCGGTGTCAAGTGCCGGTCTCGAGCGGATCCGGTCCGAGCCCCGCCGGGCGAGCGTGATCCGTCCACGCGGATCCCCGTGCTCGCAGGGAGAGAGCGCTCACACCCGCCGTCGCTGCGGCATCGCCCGGGAATCCGCCATTGTTACCGTTAACAAAAGTCGGTACGGTGTCACCTGAAGTGGGCAAGCGCGTCCTCGCGCCTCGCGTCCCACTCCGACCGGTTCGAAGGCGAACCTGAGAGGAACGTCGATGATGACGACAGCACCACCCTCCCGCCGCACCCTCCCGCCGCAGGCCCACGCCCGGCCCCGATGACTGTCGGCCCGGCCGACAGCTTCCACGCGGTGACCGCGGTCGGCGCCCGCAGCGCGCGACGTCTCGTCCTCGCACCCACGTCGACCTCCGCCTCCCGATCACGGGTCGCCAGGCCCGCGTCCCGGGCCGCCTTCCGGCGATTCCCTCCCCGCCAGACGGACGCCGGACTCACCACTCCGCCGGCCGATCGCGCGGGCTCCGTCCTCCCCCTCCGACCCCTCACCTGAAGGACCCCCCATGTCACGAACCCCCCGGCAGGAGCGCACCCGGCGCTCACGCCTCCCCCGAGCGGGCGCCGCGCTGACGCTCGCCATCGCCTGCCTCGGCGGCGTACTCGGACCGATCGGCGCCGCCGGCGCCGCAGAGACCGTCCCCGCTCCCGCGCTGCAGTACTCGTTCGACGGCATCGGCGCGACGCTCGCCAATGGAGCCGTCGTCGCAGACTCCGCTCCGGGCAACCACCCCGGCACCCTGATCAACTCCGGCGCGACCAGCGTCGCGGGTCCCTCCGGCGCCTCCACCGACCGCGCTCTCTCGCTCCCGGGCGGATCGAGCACGTCGGCCGCGCCGCACGTCCGGATCGCCCCGGGCCTGATCCCCGCCGGCACGCAGGACGTCACGATGTCCGCCTGGCTGCGCTGGAGCGGTGCTCCGGACTGCACCTGGCCCTTCACGCTCGGCTCCAGCGTCGACTCCCACGTCCTCTCCACCACGAAGTGCGGACCGGCCGGCTTCGGCGCGATCAAGAGCGGCTCCGAGGTGCGGGCCGCAGGCAACACTCCGGTCGCCGCGAACCGCTGGGTGCACATGGCGGTCGTCGTCAAGGGCGGCCAGTCGGTCTCGACCTACTTCGACGGAGCTCTCGTCGGCCAGGGCAGCACGACCTTCACCGCCGCGTCCGCGATCGGCACGTCCACGTTCTCCGGCTTCCTCGGCAAATCGTTCTACGGCGCGGACGCCTACTGGGCCGGTGCCATCGACGACATGCAGGTCTGGACCTCCGCGCTCACCGCCGGCCAGGTGCAGCAGAGCGCCGCATCCGTGCACTCGGTTCTCGCGAACCAGGACGCCGCCGTCTCGCTCGGCGACACCTCGAACGTGACCTCGAACCTCGCCCTCCCCACGACCGGCGCCAACGGCTCCACTATCACCTGGACGTCGAGCGCCCCCGGCGTCGTCAGCACCAGCGGCGTCGTCACCCGGCCCGCCGCGGGCAGCCCGGACGCCACCGTCACGCTGACCCCGACCGCCGTCCACGGCGGCATCACCGTCGTCGGCCGTGCCACCACCGTGTTCGTCCCGGCGTACGCCGCCGGTGACAGCGCCGAGGCCGAGCTCGCCCGGGCCGTCGCCGACGGCATCAGCAACGATCCCGCTCTCGCCGGACCGGTGCGCGGCAGCCTGAACCTGCCCTCGACCGGAGCCGACGTCGCCGCCACCGCCGCGCGCGCGAACAGCTCCAGCGCCGTGGTCAGCTGGACCTCGTCGAACGAGGCCGTCATCACCTCCGCCGACAAGGGCACCGCGCCGAACGTCGTCGCGAAGGGCTCGCTCACGCGCCCGTCCGCCGACACCACCGTCACCCTCACCGCGACGGTCACGGTGCCCGGCACCACGCCCCTCGTGCGGACGCTCACGCGCACCGTTCCGGCCGCGGCTCCCGTGGCCGCGAGCGACCTCGACGCGTACCTGTTCGCGTACTTCACCGGCGACAGCATCGAAGGCGAGAAGATCCGCTTCGCGACCTCCGACGGCAACGACTCGCTCACGTGGAAGACCCTGAACGACGCCCAGCCGATCCTCACCTCCACCATGGGCACGAAGGGGCTGCGCGACCCGTTCGTCTTCCGCTCGAAGGAGGGCGACCGCTTCTTCCTGATGGCCACCGACCTCTCCGTCGGCACCACCGGCTTCGGCGGATCGACCAACCGCGGCAGCCGCTACCTCGAGATCTGGGAGTCCACGGACCTCGTCAACTGGGGCCAGCAGCGCCACGTCGAGGTCAACCTGCCCAACGCGGGCATGACCTGGGCACCGGAGGCCACCTACGACCCCACCATCGACGCCTACGTCGTCTACTGGACCTCGGCCCTCTTCACCGACAGCACGCGCAACGTCGAGGACGGCAACGGACCGCAGATCCTCACGTCCACCACCCGCGACTTCCGCGACTTCACCACCCCCGAGGTCTGGTTCAAGGCCGCTGACGTCCCCTCGCTCAACAAGAGCAACGGACTGATCGACGCCACGATGCTCAAGGACGGCGACACCTACTACCGCTTCACGAAGGCGACCCAGACCAGCGGCTGCCCCTCGCCCGACATCATCGGACAGAAGTCGACGAACCTCCGCGCCACCACCGCCTCCGGTGCGTGGAGCCTCATCGACACCTGCATCGGCCGCACCGCCGGAACGCCGGAGGTCGAGGGTCCCGAGATCTTCAAGACCAACGAGGGCGACCGGGCGGGGTACAAGTACTTCCTCTGGACCGACAACTACGGCGGACGCGGCTACATCCCGCTCGGCACGAACTCGCTCGAGGGCGACATCCAGTGGACGATCCCCAGCAGCTTCTCGCTGCCGACGTCGCCCCGCCACGGATCCGTCGTCTCCATCACTGCGAAGGAGCGCGACGGGCTCGCCGCGAAGTGGAACCCGTCGCTCCTGGTGACCTCGATCGACGCCGTGGCGCGGACCGTTCAGGCCGGATCGACCACCGTCGACCTGCCCGCCACGGTGGGCGCGACGTTCAAGGACGGCCACCGTGAGACGGTCGCCGTGACGTGGGCGACCGCCGATCTCAGCTCGCTGAAGAAGGCGGGCGACACCGTGCAGGTGCGCGGACAGCTCGCCAACTCGGCAGCGACGCCGGCCATCGCCACCATCACCGCCACGGCTCCTCCCGGACCGTCGCTGACGGCCTCGGCCGCGAGCCGCTGCGTCGCCGGCAAGGTGACGGTCACCGCGACCGGCACCAACACGAGCGGCTCCACGGTCGAGATGACCGTCGGCTCGCAGTGGGGGAGCAGGACCTTCGCCGGGGTCGCTCCCGGCAAGTCCGTGTCCGCCGCCTTCACCACCCGGGCGACCTCGGTCACCGCGGGCGAGGTGAGCGTCGCCTCGAAGGACGCGAACGGCACCAGGACGGCCACCGCGCCGTACTCGGCACTCACCTGCCGCTAGGCCGGTGACAGGGGAGGGGCGGCGTCCAGCCGCCCCTCCCCTGACCTCCTCCGTTCCGGGGCCTCCGGCCACCGGAGCAGGGGAGCATGGACCCCGCGTCCGTGCTCCCCGCATCCACCTCTCCCACGGAAGTAGACGAACAATGCGGTTCCGACGCACGACGGCCCTCCTGGTCGCCGCGAGCCTGACAGCGGGAGGGGCTGCGCTCGGCGCGGCACCCGCACAGGCCGCGGTGCCCAGCCCGGTCCTCTCCTACGACTTCTCCTCGTCCGCCGCCGTCGGCTCCGCCGTGGGCGCGGGCACGACCCTGACCGACTCCGCTGCCGGCCGCTCCGCCACCGTGCGCGGGACCGGAGCGACGACCGTCGCCGGTCCGCGCGGCGGCACCGACCGCGCACTCCGCCTCCCCGGCGGCGCCGCAGGCAGCTCCGCCGCCTACGCCGAGATCGCGCCGGGACTGACCACGGCGGCCACCACCGACGTGACCATGTCTGCCTGGCTGCGCTGGGAGGGGAACCAGAACTGCAGCTGGGCGTACGCGCTCGGGCAGTCGACCGAGCGGTACCTCTTCACCACGCCCCAGTGCGGAAGCAGCCTGATCGGTGCCGTGAAGAACGGCTCGGAGCAGCGCGCGGCCGACTCCGGTCCCGCCGCCACCGGCCGCTGGAGCCACGTCGCCGTGGTCCTGCGCAGCGGCGTCAGCGTCTCGACCTACGTCGACGGCCGGCTCGCCCAGACCACCCCGACCTCCGCGACCGGAGCGGCGACTGTCGGCACCTCCGCCTTCTCCGGCCTCCTCGGCAAGTCGTTCTACGGCCCCGACCCTCTCTTCGCCGGGGCGATGGACGACGTGCACGTCTACTCCTCCGCACTGACCCAGGACCAGGTGCGCGAGGACGCGGCTCCGGCCGCTGCCGCGATCGCTGCATCGGACGCCGCCGCGGCGACCATCGCCGTGACCGGACCCGTCACCAGCGACCTCTCCCTCCCGACCCGCGGCGCGGGCGGCTCCGTCCTCACCTGGGCGAGCAGCGACCCCGCGGTGATCGGCACCGACGGCTCCGTGCGCCGCCCGGCACCCGGCTCGGCGAACGCCACCGTGACCCTGACCCCGACCGCGACGTTCGCCGGATCCGCCGCCACCGGCACCGCGCGAACCGTCACCGTCGCCGCCGACACCGAGGCCGACGCCACGGCGCGCCTGCGCACCGCCCTCGTCGTCCCGCCGACCGTCGCCTCCGGAACCGCTCTTCCCACGGTCGCCGGCTACACCGTGTCGTGGAGCGCGGACGGTGCCGGCCTGTCCGGCAGCCGCCTCGTGAACGACTCGGCGACCGACCGGGCACTCGCGCTCACCGCCTCCGTGAAGGTCGGCGCCACCACGCTGACGAAGACCTTCCGCACCATCGTCCTCAGCGCCTCCACGGCGAAGACCGTGGTGTCGTACACCCGGACGCCGACCGGCGAGGACAAGGCGAACCAGGACACGATCGCCCGCGGCCTCCACCTGGCACTCGGCTCGTCCGTCGCCGACGCAGCACCGCTCTCGGGCAACTCGGGAGTCCTCTTCGCCGACGGGGTCTTCCTCGGAACCGACAAGGCCGACAACCGCGGCCTCGCGAACCCCTCGCTGTTCACCTTCGCCGACGGCACCGTCGGCGTGATCGCCACGCGCGTCCTGCAGTCGGGCGCGTCCGACGGCACCGGGGCCTCGAGCGCTCTGATCTTCAAGGCCACGGACGCCACCGCGTCCGACTTCACCGAGCTCGGCCTCATCGACCTCGGCACCACCGGCGGCGTCGTCGCGCCGAAGGCCGTCTTCGACACGGACCAGAACCGCTACCTCGTCTCCTGGACCGATTCCTCCGGGGCGGCGAAGTACACGACCGTCACTGACCTCGCCCGCACCGAGCTCCGCGCGCAGGCGTTCTGGCCGAAGGACGGCGGCCGTCGCAGCGTCGTCGTGACCGACGGGAACCGCGGTGCGGTCCTCGGTGGAAGCCCCGCCACCGTCGCCGCTCCCGACCTCTCCGGAGTCCCGGGCCGCGTCGCCGACGCTCTGCCGGGCGGCGCGCTGACCGTCTCCGGCTCCGTCGCCGACTCGCTCGTGAAGAGGTTCGGCCGCACGGTCAACACCGGATCCTCGGTCGCACCGCAGACGATCGATCAGGGCGACACCTCCGCCCTGTCCGGAGTGAAGGCGCAGCTCTCCTACAACGACGGCTCGACCGGCAGCCTCGGCATCGACTGGAACCAGCAACAGCTCGCCGACCTCGCCGCGAAGGGCCCGGGAACGTACGACCTCTCCGGGACCGTCCGCCAGCGGCAGTACAACGAGCCGTTCGCCTACAACCGCGCGGATCCGACGATCTACCGCTACGAGCGCAACGGGAAGACGCAGTACCTCTTCACCGCCACGGACGACACGAACAACAACAACGTCGCCTCGCAGCACCTGCCGATCCGAGTCGCCGACAGCATCGACCAGCTCAGCGACGACAACGGCGGACGGGCCCGTGAGGTGGACCTCCTCAACCGCACCACGCGGATGGACCGCACCGCCGAGGGCAAGGTGATCGCGGGCTGCTACTGGGCCCCCGAGATCCACGAGATCGGCGGCAAGCTCTCCATCCTGTTCGCCCCGTGCTTCAACCCGGACAACGACCAGTCGAACCAGAACGGTCAGTGGTTCACGGTGCAGGCGCACATCATGCAGCTGCGCGACGGCGGAGACCCCGCGAACCCCTCCGACTGGAGCGCGCCGCGCGCCGTCGTGAAGAGCGACGGGAGCGCCCTCGGACGCCCCGGCACGGGACGCAACATCAGCCTCGACATGACCTACTTCGAGTCCGGTGGAACTGCGTACTACGCCTGGTCCCAGCGCTACGTCGACAACGGAGTGAGCGACCCGGCGACCTGGATCGCCAAGGTCGATCCCGCGAACCCCACCCGCGTCATCGGCGAGCCGACCCCGATCATCGTGCCCTCGCTGACGTTCGAGGACCACCTGTCCGAGGGAGCGTTCGCGATCCAGCGCGACGGGAGGATCACGCTCGTCTACTCCAGCAGCGGCGTCAGCCCGAAGTACATCGTGGGCGGCGCCTGGGCGAAGGAGGGCAGTGACCTGACCGACATCGCGAGCTGGACCAAGTACGACGCCCCGCTCCTGCAGAGCGTTCCCATGCCCGACGGCGTCCTCGACTACCGCACCTACGAGCAGGGTCCCGGCCACGGAGCCGTCACCCAGGACGAGGACGGCAACGACGTGTACGTCTACCACACCTGGGGCAACGGAGTCGGGGGTGACGGCCGCGACACCCGTCTCGCCCGCATCCACTACGCCGCCGACGGCCGGCCGGTGTTCGACCTGACGCCGACGGAGGAGGTCGCACCCGCGAACCGGACTGTGACCGCCAAGGTCACCGTCACGTCGCCCCTGACCGTGACCGCCACGGCGTCGACCCGCTGCGTCAGCGGGAAGGTCGTCCTGACCACTGTGGTCAAGAACGACAGCCGCTCGATCATGGACATCACGACGGTCACCGCCTTCGGCTCGAAGACCGTGACCGGAGTCGCTCCGGGATCGTCCGCGTCGAGCGCCGTCACCACCCGAGCGGTCTCGATCCCCGCGGGGTCGGTGGCCGCGACAGGAAAGGCCGTCGTCGACGGGAAGACGGTCAGCACGCAGACGAGCGTCGACTACCTGGCGCGCAGCTGCCGTTGAGAAGGCGGGGGAGCGGGCGCCACGATCGCCCGCTCCTCCGCTGTCCCGCCCCGACCGGCACTGCGCCCGACCTGCAGCGCCGCCACCTCTGGAGGACGACCGACGAGATGCACCACAGAGTGAGAACCAGGACCGTCCCGACCACCGGGCTCGTGCTGACGAAGGTCGTGCAGTCGCACCCCCTCACCGAGGAGAAGGACGACGGAGCGGCCGGGAGCGCAGCTGCCGTCGGAGGACACGACCTCCTGCTGATCAACGGCAACGCCCTCCCTCTCTCCTGAGCCCCCCTGCGCCGTACGGACGGGTCCTCGACCCTGATCGCCCGACGATCCCGCCGCGGCGGCATCACCACCGGCTGCGGACCGGGGCGGCGATCGGGCCGTATCCTGCTGTCCGGACCGATCGCTGATGTGCGAACCTCTCCTGAGCGGACTCCCGGATGTGGGCCGACCGTGACCGGTCCGGCCCGTTCCTCTCGTTGCAGCAGGAGACCGCCGTTCCCCAGGAGATACCCGTGATGCGCCTCGATCGATTCCTCGTGTCCCTGGCACGCTCTGCGCGGTGCACGAACCGCTGCGGAGCCTGCGGGCTCGACTGCAGCATCGACGTCTTCATCCTGATCGCGCTCGCGACCGGAGAGAACCGCGACGAGACCCGCCTGCGAGCAGTCCTCGACCTCCGCTCCGGCGACCGTGTCGAGGTCCTCGAGGTGCGCAAGCGGCTCCTCCGGCTCTCCCGCCGGGGCCTGGTGCTCCTGGAGAGAGGCAGGAGGACCGCACTGCAGCGCATCGAGCGCTTCTCGATCACGCGCGACGGCCGGGCCTTCCTGGCGTCCCACGCGAGAGCGCTGGACCTCCTCGCCGAGGAGATCCACGTCGCGCTGCTGTCCCGCTGACGAGCGGAGTGCCTGTGCGGGCGCACGCGGGACGTCTCCTGGTCGGCCGTCGTCGGACCGGTCGTGTCGGTGACGCTCCACGTGGCGCGACTTCGACATGGACGTCGCCTCCGGCTGCGTCCTGAGCGCTCCGGGGCAGCACGAGGCGTCGCCGACCATCCTGGGCGCCGCGCTCGCGACCGTGCTGCCGCGGCGCGAGGCGGTGGCGGCGCTCCTCGAGGAGGCCGTCCCTGCTGCATCCTCAGCAGTGCGAGGCCGGCCTGGGGCTCGCCTCGACCCAGGAGCCGGGTCCGGGGACAGGCCTGTCCTGATCCTCGACCGCAGAAGGAAGAGTCTCGGTCCCGGTCGAGCTCCTCCGACCGGGATCCGCCTCGCGCCGGAAAGTGCCCTTCGTGCATCACCCCGTGCTGGAGAGCTGGATGATCTCGGAGATCACCGCGGCTCGAGTGTCGTCCGGTATCCGATCGCCTCCGAGGGAGTGGTGTGACCACAGGCCGTCAGCCGCAAGGCAGGCGATGAACTGGCGGAGAGTGATCGGATCTGTCGCGGTCTCCTCTGCGGAGGGCGTCCATCTTCGGCGCACCTCCGCTACCGGCGCTCGGAGAGCGGTGTCGCTGCCCGTGGCCTGGAGGAGTCCGATCTGCATGCGCGTCGACGGCGTCAGGGCGACGGCGACGTAGGCACTCACGCGCTCCGTCAAAGTGGCCTCGTCCGCCGTCTTCCCCGCGACGTCGATCAGCTGGGCTTCCCAGCCGGCCGCGACGTGCTCCTGGAGAGCATGGGCGAGATCGGCTCGATCGCGGAAGTGGTACATCATTCCGCCGCGTGTCAGCCCAGCCTCTTCGGCAGTCGCTTCGAGCGTGACGCGGACAGATCCTTCCCGCGCCGCGACGCGTACCGCGGCGTCGAGGATCCGAGTCCGGTTGTTGGGTCGCGTCGCGCGAGGAGACGTCCGAGGAGAGGGCAGGACCCCCTCACCGCTGGGCGGGTTCGGTTCCATGTCGTGATCGATTCCGCCGCTCCCTCGGTCCGAGTGAGCGGCTAGGGATGGCGGGTGCTGAGGCGCCCGGAGGGTGTCGACGCGTCACCGCACGAGCGGGTGCGACAGCGTCGGCCGCCAGTTTGCCATCCTCTCCTGCCGACGTCGGAAGGTGAGGCCCGACCCCCTCGGTGTCGAATCGTCCTGACGATGGCGCTGGTGCCTCTTCGTCAACCTCATCTTCGTCGCCTTCGGCCTCGTCGGCGGGGCTCTCGTGCTCCGCGAGAGCAAGGCGGAAGGAGACAACCGCTACGACGTCTGGGGAACCGTCACCGTGACCCTGGGACTGGGCGCGATCGTCTACGGGTTCACCCGAGCCGAGCACGGATGGGGCGCGATCGACACCGTCGCCTTCCTCGCACTCGGCATCGTCCTGCTGACCGTCTTCGTGCTCATCGAACGCAAGGTCGACCAGCCGTTGCTGCCCCTGCGCGTCATCCTGCGTCGTGTGCGAGGCGGCGCGATCCTGATCCAGGCCGCCAATGGCGCCGTGATGATCGGGGCCATCCCCTTCTCGCGTTCTACTTCCAGATCGTGCTCGGAATGGGACCGCTGATGGCAGGACTCGCGAACCTCGCCATGACCGTCGCGATCATGGCGTTCTCGCCCGTCACCACGAAGATCCTCAACACGTTCGGCCCCCGACCCCTGATGATCGTCGGGCCGCTCGTCTCGGCAGCAGGGCTCTTCCTGCTCCTCGGCATCACCCCGGACGGGAACTACTTCCTCCAGGTCCTGCCCGCCCTGGTCGTGCTCGGAATCGGACTCTCCATGCTCTTCGTGCCCGTCCAGAACCTCGCCCTTCTCGGGGTCGAGAACGAGGACGCCGGAGTGGCCTCCGCCGTCGTCAACTCCGTCTTCCACATCGGCGGGTCCATCGGTCTCGCGGTGTTCACCGTGTTCTACGCGAGCACCGCGGACTCCGCCATCGCGTCCGGAACGGCCGAGCTCACCGCATTCACCGACGGCTACAAGGCCGTGTTCCTGGCCGCAGCAGTGACCATGGTCGCCGCCTCTCTCACCGGATTCCTCCTCATCCGAGGAAAGAAGGAAGATCTGAACCCCGCCTGGGACGAGGCGGAGGCCGCCCTCGTCCACTGAGACGATGCCGAAGGGGCGGGCCGGTTCGTGCAGCAGCGGCAGACCGGCTCGCCTCTTCCCGTCCGACTCACGACACCCCGTACGTCGCCGACCGACGACCTCCCCTCGATGGGGAGTCGTTCGTGGATCGCAACGGTCCGGTCGTCCGACGCGGCCGCGTCATCCGGTGGGTCCTCTCCCGCGATGCCGGCTGCACCGCCGAGATCATCGAGGGTCGCGACCCGGTCGCCCGGCACATCATCGCAGACCGGAACGACGACGCCCGGCCGCCCTCAGGTGAGGGGCGGCCGGGCGTCGTCGGTCGGAGGACCCGGTCAGGTCAGCCGCAGCGGAGCGCCGGGTAGGCGGCGCTCACGGGAGCGGAGGCGCTGCCGACGGTGGCGACCCCCTGGACGGTGCCGGCGGTGACCGAGGCGGCCCGCGTGGTCACGGCCAGCGAGGCGGTCCGGCCCGCGTCGATCTGCTGGGTCTTCGCGCCCCACAGGGTGTTCCAGCGGAGGTCTGCGGTCGACGCGGCCTTGTTGACGGTGGTCAGCGTGACCACCACCTTGCCCGCGACGCAGCGAGCCGCTGCAGTGGCGGTGACGGGCACAGCCGGCGCCTTCACGGTGATCGTCGCCGTGACGGTGCGGTTGGCCGAGGCCACCTCCTGCTCCTTCGAGAGCGAGAGGTCGAGCCGGCCGCTCGCGCGGATGTTCACGCCCTTGAACCAGGTGTTGCGGTCCGAGTCGAACAGGCCGCCCGCGTTCTGCGGATCGGTCGCCGTGTGCGGGTCCGGGTAGGGGCGGGCGTGGTAGGCGAGGAGCAGGTTGCCCGACTCGTCCTCGACGAACGAGTTGTGCCCGGTGCCGGCCTGCTGGCGCGAGAAGTACTGCGTCTCGTCCGCGCCGAGGCGGCCCAGGTAGGTGTCCTCGGTGTCCAGCACGGGGAACGCGGTCTGCGTCCACGTCGCGGGGTTGAGGAGGTCGGCACTCGCGTCGGCCGTGAGCAGGCCGAGCGAGTAGTACTTGTCGACCGTTCCGCCCGAGTAGGTGAGGTACATGCGTCCTCCCTTGGACACGATGAACGGCGCCTCGACGACGCCCTGGTCGTTGCCCTCGGTGGTGTCGGACGGGGTCGGCGAGCGCTTGCCCGACTCCCACGGCTGGCTCTCGCCGTAGATGCGGGTGACCGCACCGGTGACCAGCGGGACGGTGCCCTTGGGCCCCATCGTCGCCTTGGCGAGGGAGAGCGTGTTGCCGTTGGGCAGGACCCAGTAGCCCTGGGTGGCGCCGTTCTCCTGGCGGTCGATGTAGCTGACGTCGAAGGCCGCGCCCTCGAGGACGACCGGCTCGCCCCACTTCGTCTGGTCGAGGAATCCGCCCTCGGCGATCGAGGCGTCGGTCCCGGTGTAGGGGATCAGGACGGTGTTGTCGCACCAGCCGCCCACAGGCGCGTAGCCCTTGTTCATGCCGGCGACGATCCACCAGGTGCCGTTGATCTTGTGGAACTCCTGCGCCCAGATGTATCCGCCCCAGCCGTAGAAGGTGTTCGGGTACTGGCTCTGGCGACCGGGCGTGCCGGCGTCGGGGTCGATCACGATCTGCTCGGGAGCGGAGTCGAGACCGGCGATGGTCTTCGAGCGCTTGAGGCCGATCTTGCGGTAGCTGGAGCTCTCCTCGATCGGGCCGAGCGAGTCCTGACCGTAGTGCGAGCCCGTGAGGTAGTAGTAGCCGTCGTCCTCGTTGAAGAAGACGTGCGGATCCGCGCGGGCCTCGTTGACCATCGCCTCGGGGTCCTGCTGGACGGAGCCGGTGACCCGGTAGGTCCCGGGACGCGAGGTGTCGACGGCGGTGGTCAGATCGTCCTGCCAGTCGACGTTGAGCGACTTGGTCGAGCCGTCGTTGTACTCCATCACGGCCTGCCCCGGGAGCGCTGCGGCGATCGCAGCGGATCCGGCGCCGGAGTCGACGGAGCCGCTGAGCGACTTCACACCGGTGTTCTTCAGGTCGACGTACTCGCGGTAGAACGTGCTGAACTCGGTCGAGGTCAGCGCCGTCTCGCCGGCCTGGCCCTGGGTGAACCCGGCGGGGAGACCCGAGCCCTGGACACCGGGGACGCGGGCGTCGGCGCGGGTGGTCGCTCCGGGAGCGGTGCCGGAGGCGAGGTCCGTGAACAGCGTCACGCGGCCCTCGGTGGTGAGCAGATCGGTCCAGAACAGCTTGTAGACGCCGAGGGCGGAGTCGAAGACGATCCGCGGGTCGGTCACGACCGAGCCCGGCGCGACCCGGAGGACGCGCTGGTCGCGGAACGTGCGGCCGTCGGCGGAGCTCCAGAGGTAGACGGAGTCCGTGGCGTTGTTCTGCGACGAGACCGCGCCGAGCGAGCCGTCCTTCGAGCGGAACAGCAGCGGCGAGCCCATCTGGGCGTTCGGGCGCTGCGCCTGATCGCCGTCCTTGAGGACGGAGAGGATCGACTGCGAGCGGTTCAGCGGCTCCCAGGTGGTCGCGCCGGCGGGCAGTGCGGCCGTGAAGAGCGAGTCCGCGCGACGGTCGTCGTTGTACGCCAGCGGGTCGTCCTTCACTCCGTTCGTCGTGGTGACGGTCTTGACGGAGGTGGCGATGCGCCCGCCGGGCACGGCGAGGGTGCTGTCCCACGCGTAGGTCTGCCCGGCGACGGCTGCCTGGAGGCGGACGGCGACGGGAGCGGTGAGGCCCGAGAGGTTCACGGCGCCGGTGGAGGAGACGCGCGCGGCGCCGGCGCCGGAGGCGGTCCACGTCACGGTGTTCCCGAGGACCTGCGCGGGCAGGTCGCCGAGCACGGTCGTGGGGACGTCGAGGGCGGCGCGCAGGTCGGTCGCCACGGTGCTGCTCGTCGCGCCCAGCTCGGCCCCGGTCAGGGCGCGGTCGTAGACGCGCAGATTGTCGAGGAGTCCGGTGAAGTACTCCCCGCCGCCCCAGTTGGCCTTGCCGATCTGCAGGACTCCGCCGGTCGATCCGAGGACCGTCGCGAGCGAGGGGCCGGCCGTCGTGACGGCGACGGGCTTCGCGTCGACGTAGAGGCGGGCGGTGCCGGCGCTCAGCACGAGATCGACGTGCTTCCACTCCGTGCTGCTCGGGCCGGTGAGGTTGCCCGAGGAGTCGCGGGCGCCGCTGTTGGCGTACCGCTCGACGGTGATGCCGTTCGTCCTGTCGAGGACGCCGACGTACTTCTCCTGGGCGTAGTCCTGGGTCGCGGCCGAGCGAGCGGCGAAGACCGACCAGCCGACGTTGTCCGCGGCGGCGGGCTTGGAGTCGTACGACAGAGTGACGGAGTCGCGACCCTTCAGCAGCGGCTGCCCGTCGGTCGCGGTGAGGTCGAGCCAGAACGAGGACGACAGCGAGACGGCGCTGCCCTGCCCGGTGCGGCCGGCGACGAGGGTCGGCGTGCCCTTCACGGCGGCGCGGGTCGACCTGTCGGTGAAGGCGCCTCCGCTCGGGGCGGTGTCGAAGGTGAAGTCCGCGAGCAGGCTCTGCGCGGGAGTGGTCGCCGCTGTCGCGGCGACGGCGACCGGCACGGCGGCGCCGGCGGCGAGGGCGATCGTCGCGGATGCGGCGAGGGTGGCGGCGAGCAGGCGCGAGGGCCTGCCTCCGCCCGGGGGTCGTGACGTCATCGTCGACGTGTCCTCTCGGGTTCTGCAGCGAACCGGTGGGCGGACGGGGGATCCCGCCTGCGGTGTGGTCTTCGCACGGTACCGGCGATTGTTCACGGTAACAAGGGAGCACGACCGACAGTTGCGAAATTCCCACACCCGTCGGTCGGCCCTTTCACGCAGAAAGCCGTAGCGGGCGGACCGACAGCTCCGCGCCCGCCCCCGCCCCCGCCCCGCCCGGTCAGTGCCCGCGCGCGATCCACTCCTCGCGGTGCGGCGCCTCCGCTCCGATCGTCGTCGAGTCGCCGTGGCCGGTCCGGACCACCGTCGCGGCGGGCAGCGTCAGCAGGCGCTCCGTGATCGAGTCGATGATCGTCGGGAAGTCGCTGTACGAGCGGCCGGTGGCCCCCGGCCCGCCCTGGAAGAGCGTGTCGCCGGTGAACACCGTGCCGAGCGCCTCGGCGACGAAGCAGACGGCGCCGGGGGTGTGGCCCGGGGTGTGCCGCACCTCGAGCTCGACGCCGGCGACGGGCACGATCCGCCCGTCGACCAGACCGCCGCTCGGGGCCGTGCCGGGGTGCACGGCGTCCCACAGCATCCGGTCGGCCTCGTGGAGCAGCACCGGGGCGCCGGTCGCAGCGCGGACTCCCTCGACCGCGTCGAGGTGGTCGTCGTGCCCGTGGGTCAGCAGCACGGCGAGGAGTCGGCGCTCGCCGACGGCCGCGAGGATCGCGTCCGCGTCGTGGGCGGCGTCGATGACGACGCACTCGGAGTCGTCGCCGACGATCCAGACGTTGTTGTCGACGTCCCAGGTGCCGCCGTCGAGGCTGAAGGTGCCGCTCGTGACGAGCTGCTCGATCCGCGCGCCCATCAGAGCACCACCACCGAGCGGAGCACGTCGCCGCCGGCCATCGTGGCGAAGGCCTCCTCGATGTCCTCGATCCCGATCCGCTCGCTCACGAACTCGTCCAGGGGCAGGCGGCCCTGGAGGTAGAGGCCGGTCAGCATCGGGAAGTCCCTCTCCGGCAGGCAGTCGCCGTACCAGCTCGACTTCAGCGAGCCGCCGCGGCCGAAGACGTCGAGCAGGGGGATCTCGAGCGTCATCTCGGGAGTCGGCACCCCGACCAGCACCACGGTCCCGGCGAGGTCGCGGGCGTAGAACGCCTGGCGCCAGGTCTCGGGGCGGCCCACGGCGTCGATGACGACGTCCGCTCCGAAGCCGTTCGTCAGGGCCTGCACCGCCGCGACGACGCCCGCCTCGTCGAGGCCGCTGGAGTCGATGACGTGCGTGGCGCCGAGCTTCTCGGCCGCGACCAGCTTCTTGGGGTCCCGGTCGATCGCGATGACCGTGCCGGCGCCCGCGAGAGCGGCGCCGACCACGGCGGCCGTGCCGACTCCTCCGCAGCCGATGACCGCGACGGAGTCGCCGCGCGTCACGTTCCCGGTGTTCATCGCCGCGCCGAGGCCGGCCATGATCCCGCAGCCGAGCAGGCCCACCGCGGCGGGGTCCGCCTCCGGATCGACCTTCGTGCACTGCTTCGCGTGCACGAGGGTCTTCTCGGCGAAGGCGCCGATCCCGAGGGCGGGGCTGAGCTCGGTGCCGTCCTCCAGGGTCATCCGCTGCGTCGCGTTGAAGGTGTCGAAGCAGTACCAGGGCTCGGCCCGGGTGCAGGCCCGGCACTCGCCGCAGACCGCGCGCCAGTTGAGGACCACGAAGTCGCCGACCGCGACATGGGTGACTCCCTCTCCGATCGCGCTGACCCGTCCGGCCGCCTCGTGACCGAGGAGGAAGGGGAAGTCGTCGCTGATCCCGCCCTCGCGGTAGTGGAAGTCGGTGTGGCAGACACCGCAGGTCTCGATGTCGACCACGGCCTCGCCCGGGCCCGGGTCGGGGACGACGATGTCGACGAGCTCCACGGGAGCGCCCTTCGACCGGGCGATGACGCCGCGCACAGTGGTGGGCATGGGGGCTCCTTCGACGGGGGCGTGCAGGTCCGCTCCACAGTAACGACCGCGGGAGGCGGGTGCGCCGGATGGACGCGGGCGCTCCCGCCCACTCCTGGGCCGGGCCGCCCGCCTCGCGGACCGCGACCCTGACAGTCGGTAGGGTGCGGGCCATGCGCACTCTGTACCCCGAGATCGAGCCCCACGACTCCGGCATGCTCGACGTCGGCGACGGCCACTCGCTCTACTGGGAGGTCTCGGGCAACCCCGAGGGCAAGCCCGTCGTGTTCCTGCACGGCGGCCCCGGAGCCGGCACCTCGCCCGCCCACCGGCGGCTGTTCGACCCCGAGAAGTACCGCATCGTGCTGTTCGACCAGCGGATGTGCGGCCGCTCCACCCCGCACGCCGGCGAGCCGGAGGCCGACCTCTCGACCAACACCACCTGGTACCTGGTCGCCGACATCGAGCGCCTCCGCGAGCACCTCGGCGTCGAGCGCTGGCTCGTGCTCGGCGGCTCCTGGGGCTCGACCCTCGCCCTCGCCTACGCCGAGACCCACCCCGAGCGGGTCAGCGAGATCGTCCTCCGCGGGATCTTCACCCTCCGCCGCGCCGAACTCGAGTGGTTCTACGAGGGCGGCGCCGCCGCGGTCTACCCGGACCTCTGGGAGGGCTACACCTCCGTCGTCCCGGCCGACGAGCGGGGCAGCCTCATCGAGGCGTACTACCGCCTGCTCCACGACGCGGACCCCGCCGTGCACGGCCCCGCCGGCGTCGCCTGGACCACCTGGGAGGCGTCGACCATCACCCTCCTGCAGAAGCCGGAGCTGATCGCGGACTGGTCCGATCCCGTCTTCGCGCTCGCCTTCGCCCGCATCGAGAACCACTTCTTCGTGCACAGGGGCTGGTTGGAGGAGGGGCAGCTGATCCGCGACGCCGGCGTCCTCCGCGACATCCCGGCCGTCATCGTGCAGGGCCGCTACGACATGTGCACCCCGGCCTTCACGGCCTGGGACCTGCACCGGGCCTGGCCCGAGGCCGACTTCCGGATGATCGCCGACGCGGGCCACGCCTTCGACGAGCCGGGGATCCTCGACGCGCTGATCGAGGCGACGGACCGCTTCGCGTCCTGACGGGCGGGGCGGTCCGCGCCTCGCGGCCGGGATGCCCGGGCGCCCGTGCCTGAGCGTCCCGCGCCCGGTGCCGTCGTGTCCCGGGAGCGGGTCTACCCTGATCAGATGCGCGCGGACGACACCTCCGGGATGGAGGACTGGCCCACCGGCCGGCTGCTCTCCACCGCCTCCCGGATGGTCGAGCACGCCTGGCACGGCGCCCTCGCCGAGATCGGCCTCACCCACGCCGGCCTGATCGTGCTGCACCTCCTGCAGGCGGGTCCCGTCGCGCAGAAGGAGTTGGCCGCCGCGGCCCACGTCGAGGTGCAGACCATGTCGCGCACCATCGAGCGCCTCGAGCGCGAGGGCCACGTCTCGCGCACCACGGATCCGTCGGACCGCCGCCGGCAGCTCGTCGCGCTCACCGACGCGGGCGGCGAGGCCTGGCGCCGGGCGCACCGCCTCGAGGTCGACATGTTCCCGGGCTCGCTCGAGCACGGCCCCCTGCGCGAGGCGCTGCTCGAGATCATCCGCTCGGCCAGCGAGTCGCGCTGGGGCTGACCGCAAGCCCGAGCGGAGCCCGTCCGCGGAGCGCTAGCTTCGTCGGCATGACCTTCAACGACGACTCCCAGCTCAGCGGCGGCAAGGTCCGCCGTCGCGGCCGCACCACCGGCATCGCCGTCGGCGGGGGCGCGGTGGGCGTGGTCGTGCTCGCGCTGCTCTCGCAGCTGCTCGGCGTGAACCTCTCGGGCCTCGGCGAGGTGTTCGGCGGAGGCGGGTCCTCGCCGGAGGGCGTCACCTCCACCGCGGTGGCCTGCGACAGCGGCGCCGACGCGAACACGCAGGTCGACTGCCGCCTCGAGGGTGCGGCGGAGTCGCTCGACCGCTACTGGGGCGAGCAGACGCCGACACTCGGAGTCGCCTACACGACCCCGACCGGCGTCGACCTGTTCGAGGCCAGCACCACCACCGGCTGCGGGAGCGCGACCGCCGCGGTCGGCCCGTTCTACTGCCCGCCGGACCGGACGATCTACCTCGACACCGACTTCTTCGACGAGCTGCGCACCCGGTTCGACACCTCGGGCGGATCGCTCGCGCAGATGTACATCCTCGCCCACGAGTGGGGCCACCACATCCAGAACCTGACCGGCGCGATGGAGTCGGCGGACCGCTCCGGAACCGGTCCCGAGTCGGACTCGGTGCGCCTCGAGCTGCAGGCCGACTGCTTCGCCGGAGCCTGGGTGGGCGACGCCTCGACGGTGCCCGACGAGACCGGCACGCCCTACCTCAAGCCGGTGACGGCGCAGGAGTACCAGGACGCGCTCGGCGCCGCGGCCGCCGTCGGCGACGACCGCATCCAGGAGCAGGCCACCGGCACCGTCGATCCGGAGGGGTGGACGCACGGCTCGGCCGAGCAGCGCCAGCGCTGGTTCCAGGCCGGCTTCGAGGGCGACGCCACCAGCTGCGACACCTTCGCGGCCGCGCAGCTCTGACCGGACGCCGCTGAGGGCTCCTCGCCGCTGCCTGCGGACCCCCGCGGGTCAGGACACGGAGTCGGCCGGCTCCTCCATGTACCACTCGGTGAACGAGCGCGCCCGCCCGTCGGGGGCGAAGCGGATGACCCAGAGGTTCAGGTAGGTGCGGTCGCCCGGGTAGACGGTGCGCGCCTCCACCACGGCGGTCTCCTCCGTCAGCGCGACCAGGCCCCACGCGAACGTCGGGTCGGCGGGCTCCTCCTCCGCCAGCCACCACTCGACGATCGCGTCGCGCGGAGTGATCGCGTCGCGGTGCGGCGCCGTGAAGTACTCGGCGTCCTCGGTGAACAGTGCGGCCACGTCGGCCGCGTCGTCCGTGGCCCAGGCCTTCTCGTAGCCGGTGATCCAGCTCTCGATGTCGATCATCCGCCCATCCTCGTCCTGCCCGACGCGCGCGGGAAGGAGGAGGAGGGAACAAAGCGGCGGCCCGCGCTGTTGAGCCCCGAGCCGGTCGAAAGCAGAGCCGAGCGATACGATCCCGCCGACGACGGCCCGCCCGCCGCCGCGGTCCGGGTGCACGTCCGCCGCCGACACGAAGGACAGCCGTGCCCGACTCCGACAGACGCTCCCTGACCCGCTCGCCGGACCCGCGCCTCATCACCGCCGTCCTCGCCTTCGCGGGGATGAGCGCCTCCTTCATGCAGACGCTGGTCGTCCCGATCCAGTCCGAGCTGCCGACGCTGCTCGGCGCCGACCGCACCGAGACCGCGTGGGTGATCACCGCGACGCTGCTCAGCGCCTGCATCCTCACCCCGGTCTCCGGCCGCCTCGGCGACCTCTACGGCAAGCGGCGGATGGCCGTGGCCGCGCTGGTCGTGCTCGTGATCGGCTCGATCGTGTGCGCCTTCGCGGGGGACGTGTGGACGCTGGTCGTGGGCCGGGCCCTCCAGGGCGCGGTGATGGGCGTCATCCCGCTCGGCATCTCGATCCTCCGCGACACCCTCCACCGCGACCGGCTCCCCGGTGCGATCGCCCTGGTCAGCGCGACCCTCGGCATCGGCGGCGCGCTCGGCCTGCCGCTCAGCGCCCTCATCGCGCAGAACACCGACTGGCACGTCCTGTTCTGGATGTCCGCGGGCCTCGGCGTCCTCGACATCGTCCTCGTCCTCCTGGTCGTGCCGGTGTCGACTCTGCGCTCGCCGGGCACCTTCGACGTGGTCGGCACGATCGGCCTCGCCCTCGGACTGAGCGGCGTGCTGATCGCCGTCTCGCGCGGCAACGACTCCGGCTGGACCAGTCCCGCGATCCTGGGCTCCGGCCTCGGCGGCATCGCCGTCCTGCTCCTCTGGGGCTGGTACGAGCTGCGGCAGGAGAGCCCGCTCGTCGACCTCCGGGTGGCCGCCCGCCCCGCCGTCCTCTTCACCAACCTCGCCTCGGTGGCGGTCGGCTTCGCGTTCTTCGGCGCCCAGATCACGCTGCCGCAGCGCCTCGAGCTGCCGACCGCGTCCGGCGTCGGCTTCGGCCTGAGCCTGATCGTGGCGAGCCTCGTGCTCGCGCCCTCGGGCCTGGCGATGATGGCGACGTCCCCGCTCGCCGCCCGCCTCTCGGCGCAGTCCGGGCCGCGGCTCGTGCTGATCGCCGGCTCCGGGCTGATCGCGGTCTCGTACCTGCTGATCCTCCCGTTCGGCGGCGAGGTGTGGCAGATCCTGGTGATCAACGCCCTCATCGGCGTCGGCCTGGGCCTCGCCTACGCCGCGATGCCGACGCTCATCATGCACGCCGTCCCCGCCTCGGAGACCGCCGCCGCGAACGGGCTGAACTCGCTGATGCGCACCCTCGGCACGACGCTCTCCTCCGCCGTGACCGCGGGCGTGCTCGCGCAGCTGACCGTGTCCGTCGGCGACGTGCAGCTGCCGAGCTCGCAGGGCTTCGAGACCACGTTCGTGATCGGCGCGATCGGAGCGCTGGTCGCCGTCGCCCTCGGCCTGCTCATCCCGCGGGCGCCCCGCCCTGAGGCGCGACCCGCTCTGCCCTGACCGGACCGCGCGTCGTCGGCCGCGAGTGCTCCTCGCCGAGGAGACCTGGTCTCGGCCGGCGACGCGCGTCCGCTACTCGTCCTCGAGAAGCATCCGCTCGATCTGCAGCTCGCGCAGCCGCGTCGAGGCCTGCAGGTTCTCGCGCGCGGCGAGCACCAGGCGGCACAGCAGCACCAGCAGCACGATCGCGAGCACCGCGACCGCCGTCACGACGACTCCGTACAGCGCGGTCAGGACTCCCCAGGTCTGGATCATCCCTCGACGCTACGGAGCCGCGCCCGCCCTCGCGTCCCCCGCTCGGCGGAGAGCGCGGGGCGGGGCGGGCAGCCGGTGCAGGGGCAGTGGACGCGCAGAGCCCGGCCCGCGACGGCTCAGCCCGCGAACGCCCCGCGGTACGCCCGCGCCGGGTGCGTCGCCGGCAGCTCGTCCGTCCCGAACAGCTTGCGGCGCAGCGTCCCCTCGGCGTACTCGGTCTGCGCGAGGCCCCGCTCCTGGAGCACCGGCATCACCCGGTCGACGAACTCCTCGTAGCTGCCGGGCAGGATCCAGTTGACGACGTTGATCCCGTCGATCCCCGCGTCGCGCCAGCCCGCCAGGTGGTCGGCGATCTGCTCGGGAGTGCCGACGACCCGTCCGCGCAGCTTCGCCGAGAGCCGGGCCAGGTCGCGGACGGTCGGCTCGCGGTCGGGGGAGGCGTCGCGGATCCACTGCAGGTGGCTCTGGCCGGCGTAGGTCTCGATCGCCGAGAGCGGCAGGTCGGGGTCGAGCTTCTCGCCCGTCGCCGGGTCGAAGCCGAGGTTCGAGTGCACGAGGAAGGCGTCGGAGGAGAGGTACTCGTCGATCTCGCGCTCAGCGCGTCGCGCCTCCTCCTCCGTGTCGCCGGTGATGAAGGAGAGCCCCAGGTAGAAGGAGGGCGCACCCGCTCCGCGACCGGCCGCCGCGGCGAGGGCCCGCGTGTCCTCGATCAGCTCGCGGGTCTTCTCCGGCGACCCCGAGAACACGAACTGCGCCTCCGCGTTCCGCGCGGCGAAGCGCCGGCCCGCGGGGGAGGAGCCGGCCTGGAAGAGCACGGGCGTGCGCTGGGGCGACGGAGCCGAGAGGTGCGGCCCCTGCACGCGGTAGCGCTTCCCGACGTGGTCGATGCGGTGGATGCGCGCCGGGTCGGCGAAGGAGCCGCTCTTGTCGCGCAGGAGCGCGCCGTCGTCCCACGAGCCCTCCCACAGCTTGTAGACCACGTCGAGGTACTCCTGCGCCCAGGCGTAGCGCTCGTCGTGCTCCTCGAGCCGGTCGTAGCCGAAGTTGCGGGCCGCGCCGTCGAGGGCGCTGGTGACGATGTTCCAGGCGATCCGCCCCTTCGAGAGGTGGTCGAGGGTCGAGACCTTCCGGGCGAAGTCGAACGGATGCGACTGCAGCACCGAGCTCGTGAACGCGAAGCCGAGGTGCTCGGTGCTCACCGCCAGGGCCGAGAGCAGCACGGACGGGTCGTTGCTGGGCAGCTGCAGCCCCTCGCGGGCGTTGACGTCCCAGTCGCCGTCCGCCGGACCGTAGAGCCCCGCCACGTCGGCGAAGAACATCGCGTCGAAGCGGCCGCGCTCCAGCGTCCGGGCGAGGTCGATCCAGAGCTGCACGTCGTCGAACTCGTGCTGCCGGGCGTCGGGGTGGCGCCAGAGGCCGTGCTGGATGTGGGAGGCGGTGTTCATGACGAACGCGCAGAAGCGCAGCGGGCGGGGCTCGGTGATCACGCTCCCAGGCTAGGCCGGGTGCCTCCCACCGGTCTCGAACGACTCCGCGCGTAGGGTGTCCGACTGTGGAATCCCGCATCCCCGAACCCGCGCACGCCGTCCCTCCGCTGACGGACGCCGTCGCCGAGGCGCTCGACGCCACCACCGTCGCCGAGATCCGCGCACTGCGCGACGACTTCGCGCGCTTCATGCTCCAGTACAAGTTCGGGATGGACGAGATCGTCACGAAGGTGTCGATCCTGCAGGAGGAGTTCCGCGAGCTGCAGGAGTACAACCCGATCGAGCACGTCACGAGCCGGCTCAAGTCGGCCGACAGCCTGATCGAGAAGATCGAGCGCAAGGGCTGCGAGACGACCTTCGAGGGCATCGCCGACGCGATCACCGACATCGCCGGCGTGCGGATCACCTGCAGCTTCGTCTCGGACGTCTACCGCGTCTTCGACCTGCTCACCTCGCAGTCCGACGTGACGGTGCTCGAGGTGAAGGACTACATCGCCGAGCCGAAGGAGAACGGCTACAAGAGCCTGCACGCGATCGTCGAGGTGCCCGTGTTCCTCTCCGGCGGATCGGTCGACGTCTGCGTCGAGGTGCAGTTCCGGACCATCGCGATGGACTTCTGGGCGAGCCTGGAGCACAAGATCTACTACAAGTACGACCGCCAGGTCCCGCAGGAGCTCCTCGACGGCCTCGCCGACGCGGCCCGCACCGCCGCCACCCTCGACGCCGACATGGAGCGCCTCCACCGCCAGGTCCGCGGCCCGCTGCCCGGGGCGCGCACCTACGACGTCTGACGCGCCGCCCCACGCCCCCGATCGGGCCGCCCCGACTCCTGCCGATCGAGCACCCCGCGCAGCGGGCCTCTCGAGATCCCCCTACGGCGTCAGCAGCGGCAGCAGCGCCAGCAGCAGCACCGCGGAGCCGTTCAGCGTCGCGTGCGAGACGATCGCCGCTCCGAGCCGCCCGGTGATCGTCGCGATCCAGCCGTGCGCGAGTCCCGCGGTGACCGTGGTCACGCCGAGCGTCACGATCGTCGCCGGGTTCACCATCTGGTGCCCGTGCAGCAGGGCGAAGACCGCCGTGGACGCCAGGATGCTGAACACCATCGCCCAGACCCGGCGGCCGCGGGTGGGCGGCGCCGACTCCGCGGAGCCCCGGAGCATCCGGTTCCGCACCGCGCGCATCACGACGCCGCGGCAGAGGACCTCCTCGACAAGCGGCGCGACGACGACGGGGATGAGGACCGAGCTCAGCACGAACCACAGCGGGTCGGGGTCGATGTCGAGGTTCCCCTGCGCGTCCTGGAGGAGCGGAGCGAACGCGGCGAGCACGAACAGGATCACGACGCGCACCGCGATGCCGAGCCCGATCCCGATGGGCACGTCGATCCAGCGGAACCGCAGCCCGAAGTCGGCCGCCATCGTGCCCAGCCCGCGCAGCCGAGACGCCGCGAACGGGACGATCAGCGCGACGAGGTAGCTCGCGAGCGCCCCCGCGAAGGCGAGTCCGGCGGAGTAGGGGAGCACGCCGAACCCGAACAGCAGGATGAGCACGGCCAGCGGCAGGACGATCCCGACGATCGTGAGCACGGCGGTCGGCAGGCCCCAGCGGACCCGAGGATCGGGCAGGTAGAGGAGGGAGGAGTAGGGCGCGTGGACCGAGGGGAGGGGCTCGGCCGGCCACGACGTCGTCGCAGCGGAGTCGGGCGCGAGCGTCGCGGGATCGGGCGGCGGGAAGGCGTCGGGTTGCATGGCCGGGCCAGCCTACGCAGACCGCCTGGACAGGATCCGGGCTGCCGTCACTGCTCGGCGCGGGCCGGAACGGGAGGGATGTGCGGCGGATCGCGGCGGCGGGGACCTCCGGGTACGAAGAAACCCCCGCCATGTAGAAGCTAGGCGAGGGTTCCAGTGGCTCCGACGGGCGTCGATCCCGTGACCTCACGATTTTCAGTCGTGCGCTCTACCAACTGAGCTACAGAGCCGTTGCGACGTGATGTCGCTGGAGAGGTGATCTCCTGAAAAAGGCCCTTCCTCTCGGAAGGGCCTCTTTGCGACCCTGACGGGACTTGAACCCGCGACCTCCGCCGTGACAGGGCGGCACGCTAACCAACTGCGCTACAGGGCCTCGTTGCGAAGACAAGCATACTGCCTTCGAGGCTGTTCTATTTTCACGCCCCGACCCTCTCGAGCCGATGCACTTTCCGGTGGTGCTGTTACTTCTGGTGGTGCTGGTAGTACCGACCCATCCGTGACCCCAACGGGATTCGAACCCGTGCTGCCGCCGTGAAAGGGCGGTGTCCTAGGCCACTAAACGATGGGGCCGGAGACTCGCGGGGCGACCCTGCGGCCGACCCCCCATGACTACCGACACGCAAGCATAGGGGGCCGCGGCGCAGGATGCAAAATCGACGGTTCCGCAGGCGGCGTGCACCCCGTCCGGGGTTGACCCGGGTCTAGGAGATCGGGCAGGGCCGCGGTTAGGGTGGGGCGGAATCGCTCTTCCCCCCACCCGCGCGCCGGAGCCGCACCGCCGCGGAGGGAGGGCCCCCTATCCCCGAGGTCCCATGCCCTACTCCCTGCGCCGTCCGCGTTCCGCTCGCCTCCCCGGCGCGCCGCGACTCGGGCGACTCCGAGGTGCTGCCCTGGCCTCCGCCGTCGTCGCGCTCGTCGCCGGCCTGCTCGTCGCCACTCCCGCCCAGGCGGTCGAGTACCCGTCGTGGGCCGACGTCGAGGCGGCGAAGGGCGACACCGCCGCCGCGGCCGCTCAGGTCGACCGGATCACGTCCCTGATCGGCGACCTCCAGAGCGAGGTCGCCTCCGCTCAGCAGCTCGCGCAGCAGCGCGGCGACGAGCACTTCGCCGCTCAGCAGGCGTTCGACGAGGCCTCGGACCAGTCGA
Source organism: Rathayibacter sp. AY1C4 (assembly GCF_002932195.1). NCBI lineage: Bacteria > Bacillati > Actinomycetota > Actinomycetes > Micrococcales > Microbacteriaceae > Rathayibacter > Rathayibacter sp. AY1C4. The sequence goes on from NZ_PSWE01000007.1 coordinate 69,935, forward strand.
AGAAGCTCGAGGACCGGGCCGCCGCCAGCGCCGAGGAGGCCGACAAGGCCTCGCAGCAGGCGGGCCTGCTCGCCGCGCAGCTCTACCGCAGCACCGGCACCGACCTGTCCGTCAACATCTTCCTCGACCAGAAGGCCGGCCAGGCCGACCAGCTGCTGTCGAAGATCGGGAGCATGACCAAGCTGGTCGAGCGCTCCTCCGCGATCTACGAGCAGGCCAGCACCGCCCGGAACACCGCGTCGTCCCTCGCCGACCAGGCCGAGGTCGCGCAGACGGAGCGCGAGCGCCTCCGCGTCGCCGCCGAGCAGAAGCTGGCCGAGGCGACCGCCGCCCAGGAGGCGTCCGAGGCCGCGCTCGCCGAGCAGCAGGAGCAGAGCGTCGTGCTCGAGCAGCAGCTCGCCGCGCTCCGCGACACCGAGTCGAAGACCGTGGCCGAGTACGAGGCCGGCGTCGCCGCCCGCGAGGCCGAGCGCCTCCGGAAGCTCGCCGAGGAGGAGGCCGCCCGCCAGGCCGCCGCCCAGGCCGAGGCCGCGCGCCGCGAGGCCGCCCGGGCCGCGTCCAGCGGCGGCAGCGGTGGCGGCGGCGGGTACGTCGCCCCCTCGGGCGGCGGCGGCTCCAGCGCCGTCAGCGACTCCGGCTGGGTCCGCCCTGCCGGAGGCCGCATCACCGGCACCTTCGGCCCGCGCGACAGCATCTCGACCGGCGGAGGATCCTCCGGCTCGTACCACCGCGGCACCGACCTCGCGGGCGGCTGCGGCATCCCGATCTTCGCGGCGCACAGCGGCACCGTCTCCTACGCGGGCCCCAACGGCACCTACGGCAACTGGGTTCTGATCGACCACGGCAGCGGCATCAGCACCGGCTACGCCCACATCATGTCCGGCGGGATCTACGTCCGCGTCGGCCAGCAGGTCCAGGCGGGCGAGCAGATCGCCGCCGTCGGCTCGACCGGCGCCTCCACCGGCTGCCACCTGCACTTCGAGACCCGCGTCAACGGCTCCGCCGTCGACGCCCAACCTTTCATGGCCCAACGAGGAGTCACCCTTGGCTGACGCACAGACGACCGCACGCACCTTCACCCCGGCACCCCGGGAGCGCGCCTGGAAGGGCCGCCTCCCGCTCGTCATCTCCGCCGCCTTCGCGGTCACGGCGGTCACCGCGTCCCTCGGCATCACCCCGGCCCTCGCCGACGACGCGAAGTACCCCACGTGGGACGACGTGCAGAACGCCAAGAAGGACGAGGCGAGCAAGCAGGCCGAGATCGACTCGATCACCGGCCTCATCGCGAGCCTGCAGACCGCGGTCGACGAGAAGTCGATCACCGCGATGAAGAAGGCCGAGGCCTGGCGCCAGGCCAAGGAGGCGCTCGACGCTGCTGCGAAGGCCGTCGCCGACCTCGAGGAGAAGGCGACCACCGCCTCCGCCAAGGCCCAGACCTCGAAGATGCGCGCCGGCCTGCTGGCCGCGCACCTCTCTCGCGCCGCCGGCGGCGACCTCTCCGCCAGCCTCGTGGCCAAGGGCAAGGACGCGGGCGACCTGCTCTACCAGCTCGGCGCGATGTCGCAGCTCTCGGAGCAGTCGCAGAAGGTCTACGCCGACGCCCTCGCCGACAAGCAGAACGCGGAGTCGCTCGGCGACCAGGCCGACCGCGCTGTCACCGAGCACCAGGCGCTCTCGGACGAGGCCGACGCCGCCCGCAAGGACGCCGACGCCGCCGCCGAGTCGGCCCGCGCGTCGCTCTCGGCGCAGGAGGAGAAGTCGCAGGAGCTGGTCGCCCAGCTCGCGCTGCTGAAGGACTCCTCGGTCGAGGCCGAGACCCAGTACCTCGCGGGCGAGCAGAAGCGCCAGGCCGACGAGGCCGCCGCCCAGGCGCAGGCCGAGGCGGAGGCCGCCGCTCAGGCGCAGTCCACCGCCCGCTCCGCCCAGCAGCAGTCCTCGGCGCAGGCCGACACCGCCGCCCCGTCGCGTCAGACCGCGTCCCTCCCGCAGCCCGCCGCTCCGCAGCCCGCGCAGCAGCAGCCGGCTCCGGCTCCGGCTCCGGCCCAGCCCGCTGCTCAGCCGATCGCCCAGCCGGCGGCTCAGCCGCTCCCGCAGCCGGTCACCGCTCCGGTCCTGGTGCCGACCAGCGGCGCCGTCGAGAACGCGATCTCGTACGCGATGGCGCAGCTCGGCGAGGAGTACGTCCTCGGCGGCATGGGTCCGGACCAGTGGGACTGCTCGGGCCTCACCAAGGCCTCGTACGCGTCCTCGGGCATCTACATCGGCACCCACTCGGCAACGAACCAGTACAACACCATGGCCGGCGCCGGCAAGCTCGTCCCCTACAGCCAGCGCCAGCGCGGCGACCTGATCTTCTGGGGTGGCGGCGGGGACTACTACCACGTGGCCATCTACCTCGGGAACAACCAGATCATCGAGGCCGCCGACTACGGCAAGCCCGTGCGCATCTGGAACACCTGGGGCACGCCCGCCGGCATGGTCGGCCGCCCGGCCGCCTGAGCCGCGGCCGCACAGCACAACGAGAGAACCCCCTCCTGTCGAGACGACGGGAGGGGGCTCCTTCGTTGATGCGAGGGGTCAGTGACCCTCTTCGGCCAGCTTCTTGATGCCGTCCTGGACGATCTGCTCCGCCTCGGCGGCGTCGCCCCACGCGTCGACCTTGACCCACTTGCCGGGCTCGAGGTCCTTGTAGCGCTCGAAGAAGTGCTTGATCTCGTTCTTCGTCTGCTCCGGGACGTCGCCGATGTCCTGGATGTGCTGCCAGCGCGGGTCCTTCGCGGGGACCACGATCACCTTCGCGTCGGAGCCGGCCTCGTCGCTCATGTTGAGCACGCCGACCGGGCGGACGGAGACGCCCACGCCCGGGAAGACGGGGTACTCGAGCAGCACCAGCGCGTCGACGGGGTCGCCGTCGAGGCCGAGGGTGTTCTCGAAGTACCCGTAGTCCGTCGGGTAGACGAAGGAGGTGAAGAGCACGCGGTCGAGGTAGACGCGACCGGTCTCGTGGTCGACCTCGTACTTGTTGCGGCTCCCCTTGGGGATCTCGACGACGACGTCGTATGCGGCCATGCTCTCTCCTTGAGTCGGTGGCGCCGTGAGCGGCGCATCGGCGGACGGATCGGCCTCCGGAACGCTCGCGCGGGTGCGCGCGCGGGAGGGGCGGATCGCTGGCATTACGTTACTTGATGTGCCCGATCGCCCCCGCCTGACCCCCGCCGTCGCCGATCTGCGGCGGGCGGTGCGCGAGAGCCTCGACGGGCTCGACCCCGGAGCGCTCGTGCTGGTCGCGCTGAGCGGGGGAGCGGACTCGCTCGCGCTCGCGGCGGCGGTCGGCTTCGAGGCCCCGCGGGGCGGGAGGCGGGCCGGCGCGGTGATCGTCGACCACGGGCTGCAGGAGGCGTCGGCGGAGGTCGCGCGGCGGGCCGCGGAGCAGGCGCACGGGCTGGGGCTCGCGCCGGTGCTGCGCGAGGTGGTGACGGTGTCCGCCGAGGGCGGTCCGGAGGCGGCCGCCCGCAGCGCGCGCTACCGCGCCTTCGACGACGCGCTGACCGCGACGGGCGCCGCCGCGATCCTCCTGGGCCACACCCTCGACGACCAGGCCGAGACGGTGCTGCTGGGGCTCGCCCGCGGAGCCGGTGCGGCCTCGCTGCACGGGATGGCGCCGGTCAGCGGGCCGCTGAGGCGGCCGCTCCTGGGCCTGCGGCGCGAGACGACCCGCCTCGCCTGCGCCGACCAGGGGCTCGTGCCGTGGGACGACCCGCACAACGACGACCCCCGCTACTCGCGGGTCCGGGTGCGGAACCGCGTGCTGCCCGTGCTGGAGGACGAGCTCGGGCCGGGAGTGGCACAGGCTCTGGCGCGCACGGCCGAGCAGCTGCGGGAGGACGGGGACGCGCTCGACGCGCTCGCCCTCGACTGGGCGCTCGAGCTGGTGGGCCAGGACGAGGCGGGGCACGTCACGGTCGACGCGCGCGGGCTCGCCGCGGACCCGCCGGCGCTGCGGCAGCGGATCATCCGCCTGGTCGTGGCGAACGAGTTCGGAGTCGCGCTCTCGCGCTCGCAGACGCTGGCGGTCGCCGCGCTGGTCACCGACTGGCACGGCCAGAAGGGCGTCGACCTCCCCGGCGTCCTCGCCACCCGCCGCGGCACCACCCTCGTCTTCGCACCCGCCTCCTCCTGACCCCGTTTCCACGAGGCCGGTCCCCGCGGGGCGCCCGACCCCTCCCCGCGAGATGCCGCTCCGGCACGCGACTCGCCGACGGAGGTGTACGAGAGCGGAGTCTCGCGGAGGGGAGACGGGGGCCGGTCACCCGTAGAGTGGCCGGGTGGAAGCAGCCGACATCGCCGACGACATCACCGAGGTCCTCTACACCGAGGCCGAGATCCACGAGCGGATCCGCGACCTGGCCCGCGCCATCGAGCGCGACTACGCGGGTGAGAACCTGCTCATCGTCGGGGTGCTGCGCGGCGCCGTGATGGTGATGGCCGATCTGGCCCGCGAGCTCAAGCTCGACATCGTCATGGACTGGATGGCCGTCTCGTCCTACGGGAGCGGCACCAAGTCGTCCGGCGTGGTGCGGATCCTGAAGGACCTCGACTCCGACATCACGAACCGCAAGGTGCTGATCGTCGAGGACATCATCGACTCCGGCCTCACGCTCTCGTGGCTGCAGGGCAACCTCCGCAGCCGCGGCGCCGGGTCCGTCGAGATCTGCGCGCTGTTCCGCAAGCCCGCGGCCGCCAAGGTCGAGGTCGACGTGGCCTACGTCGGCTTCGACATCCCGAACGAGTTCGTGATCGGGTACGGGCTCGACTACGCCGAGCGCTACCGCAACCTCCGCGATGTCGCCGTCCTCGCCCCGCACGTCTACGAGTAGCCCCGCGGACACTGCGCAGGAGAGCCTCGAGCGGCTCTTCGCGGTGCCGCTGCTGGGCTATCACATGAGCTACCCGACCTCGCTGCGGGCCGACCTCGAGTTCAACTACTGGTGGCTCGCGCACGCGATCGACGCGGCCGTCGACGCCTTCGAGCGCACGGGCGACGAGGCGCACCTGGAGCGGGCCCGGCGGATCCACCGCGCGATCCGCCTCCGCAACGGCGGGCGCCTGGTGAACGGCTACTTCGACGACATGATGTGGCTCGGCGGCGCGCTCGCCCGCCTCGGGGAGGCCTCCGGCGACCCGCGCTTCCTCGACCGGGCCGACCGCCTGTGGCGCTTCGCCGTCGCGAAGGGCTGGAACATCCGCCACGGGGCGAGTCTCGCCTGGCGCCGCCGGCAGCTCGACTACAAGAACGCGCCCGCGAACGGCCCGTTCGCGATCCTCGGCGCGCGCCTGGAGCGGCTGCGGCCGGACGGCCGGGAGGAGCTCTCGCGCGCCGCCCTGGACTGGATGCACGTGCGCCTCCGCGACGACGACACCGGCTTCGTCGCAGACGGCATCGGCCGCGAGGGAGGTTCCGCGCGCGACGACTGGGCCTTCAGCTACAACCACGCCGTCTACATCGGCGCGGCGCTCGCCCTGCACCGCCTGCGGCCCGACCCCCGCCTGGTCGCCCACGCCTCCCGCACGGCCGAGGACCTGCTGGACCGGCTCGCCCCCGATGGCGTCTTCGTCGACCAGGGATCGGGGGACGGCGCCCTCTTCGGCGGCATCGCCTACCGGCACCTCGTCGACCTCGCCACGACGCGCGGAGTCGCGCCCGCGGTGGCCGCCCGCCTCCGCGGCTTCGTCGCCGGCAGCGTCGCCGCACTGCAGAGCTCGAGCGTCCGCCGCGGGGTGCTGCTGGCCGGGCCCCGCTGGGACGCGCCTCCGTCGCTGCCCGCCACGCTCTCGGCCGAGATCGGCGCCGTGCTCGCCCTGGAGGCGTCAGCGCGACTGGACCGGTCGCCGGTGCCGTCAGACTGACGGGGTGAAGGCACCCGAGAAGCGCACCGTCGCCGTCGTGATCAACCCGAGCAAGTTCGACGACGTCGGCGCCGCGGAGGACCTGGTCGCGACGATCGCGCGCCGCCACGGCTGGAACGAGCCGCTCTGGTTCGAGACCAGCCCGGGCGACTCCGGTGCCGCCGCGGCCCGCGCCGCACTCGAGGCGGGCCCGGACCTGGTCTGCTCGATGGGCGGCGACGGCACCGTCCGCGCCGTCGCCACGGTGCTGCGCGGGACCGGCGTCCCCTACGGCCTGCTGCCCAGCGGCACCGGCAACCTCCTCGCGCGGAACCTCGGGATCCCGCTCGGCTCGCTGCCCGAGGCGGTCGAGATCGCCCTGCTCGGGCAGGACCGCGCCATCGACGTGGGCACGGCCGCGTTCGACGACGGCGAGGAGCGGGTGTTCATGGTGATGGGCGGGGTGGGCCTGGACGCCGAGATCATGGACAAGACGGACGAGGAGCTGAAGAAGCGGGTGGGCTGGGGCGCCTACTTCGCGGCGGGCGCGCCGGCGATGTTCAAGGCCGGATTCGAGGTGACCCTCACGATCGACGGCGCTGAGGAGCCTCCGCAGCGCTGCTTCATGGTGCTGGCCTGCAACTGCAGCTCCGTGGTCGCGAACATCGAGCTGGCCGCCGGAGCCGTGCTCGACGACGGCGACCTGGAGCTGGTGCTGCTGCGTCGGCGCTTCGGCCTCGCGCTGGATGTCGCGACCGGCAACCGCAACGGGCTCGCCTCGCTCCGGCAGTGGCCCGGCCGCGAGTTCTCGTTCGAGCTCGACCAGCCGGTGCTCGCCGAGCTGGACGGCGATCCGGTCGGCCGCACCCGCTCCGGGCGCTTCGGCGTGGATCCGGGCGCCCTGCTCGTGCGCCTGCCGGTGCCGACGCCGCGGAGCCCGGGACTGACTCCGCACGACTCGGTGATCGTCGACACGTCCGCCATCGCGACGCTGCTCCCGGAGCCGCCCTCCTCCTGACGCTTGCGCGCTCTTCTTTACGGTTGTAAGTTATCTGACGGACGTAAAGAAGGCGCTCCTCGCGCCGGGAAGAAGGACCCCGTGACCGATCCGCGGCTCACCCGCTCGCGCGAGCTCCTGCTCACCGCGATCACGACGGCCCTCGACCGCCCGGGCGACGACCAGCCCTCCATCACGGAGCTCTGCGGCGCCGCGGGCGTCAGCCGCCCCACGTTCTACCAGCACTTCGGCGATGTGCCGTCCCTGATCGAGGCCGCCGCGGTGGAGCGGATGCACGCGCTGTTCGGCGACGTCGCTCCCGGCACCGCCCCCGCCGACTGGGAGGGCGCGGTCCCCCGCATCGTCCGCGGGCTCCTCGAGGGCCTGCTCGTGCACGCCGACTTCTACCGCCGCGTGCTGAGCGGAGGCACGGCCCGCGCCGTGCAGGAGTCGGTCGTCGCGTTCCTCGCGCAGCGGCTCCTCGCCTTCTCGCCCCTCGCCGAGCGCGGATCGGGCGGCGGCGACCACGACCGCGTCGAGCGCTTCGCCGTCCTCCTCGCCGCCGGCACCACCTGGCTGGTCGTCGGCTGGCTCCTCGACGGCGACGCCCGCCGTCCCGTGGCCTCGGCCTCCGCCGACATCGCCGAGCTCCTCGTCACCGGAGTCGCCTCGCCGCGGCTCGCCGCCCTGCACTCCACGAAGTAGAAGGACCATGACCACCTCCCCGCTCCGCCGCGCCCTGCGCGCCGTGAACCCGCGCCTCGTCGTCGTCTTCGCCGCGATCGCGCTCATCCCGCTGATCTACGCGGGACTGCTGACCTCGGCCAACCTCGATCCCACGCACCACCTCGACACGGTGCCCGCCGCGATCGTCAACGAGGACACCGGCGCGACCGCCTCGGACGGCTCCGCGCTCGCCCTCGGCGACGACCTGACCGAGCAGCTCACCACCGACACGTCCGGCTCGGACTTCGCCTGGACGGCGACCGGTGCCGACGAGGCGTCCCGCGAGCTCGCCTCCGGCGACGTCCTCGCCGTGCTGACGGTGCCGGCCGGCTTCTCGGCCGACGTCGCCTCCGTCGGCGGCGACGACCCCGCCGCGGCCGTGCAGGCGAAGCTGTCGATCGAGACGAACGACGCGGCCAACCTGATCGTCGGCAACATCGCCTCCACCATCGGCACCACCGTGACGAAGACGCTGGAGGAGAAGGTCGGCGCGACCTACCTCGAGAACGTCTACCTCGGCTTCACCGACGTGCACTCGAGCCTCGAGCAGGCGGCCGACGGCGCCGCTCAGCTGGCGGACGGCGCCGGGACCGCCGCGTCCGGCTCCTCCGAGCTGGTCGTCGGGCTCGCGCAGCTGCAGGACGGCACCGCGCAGCTGGCGACCGGCGCCGACTCCCTCCGCTCGGGCGCGGGGAGCGCGGCCTCCGGAGCGTCCGACCTCTCGTCGGCACTCCAGCGGATCGCGAGCGGGACCGGTCAGCTGCCCGACCAGGCGGCGGCGCTCGACATGGGAGCCCGCACGGTCGCCGACGGCGCCCAGCAGCTCGACGGCGGAGCGGCGTCGCTCGCCTCGGGCGCCACCGACCTCGCCGCGGGGACGTCGACCCTGAAGGACGGCGCGGTCTCGGCGGCATCCGGTGCCGCGGCGCTGGCCACCGGTTCCGCCTCCCTCTCCGACGGAGCGGGGAAGGCCCTCGCAGGAGCCCAGCAGCTCGCGACCGGCGCGGGAGCGCTCGCGACCGCCACTCCGCAACTCGCCACCGGAGCGACCGGAGTCGACTCCGGCCTCGCCTCCCTGCTCTCGCGGTACGACTCGCTGTCCGACGCCCAGCGCGTGGCCGAGCTGACCGCCCTCGAGCAGGGTGCGGCCGCTCTCGCGGGCGGAGCCGCCTCGGCGGACGCGGGCGCGCAGACGCTCGCCGCCGGTGCGACCGCGCTCGTCGGCGACGACGGCAGCGGACTGACCGCGCTCGCCGCCGGTGCCGCCACGGTCTCGGGCGGAGCCGCCGACCTCGCGACCGGCACCGCCGCTCTGGCCACCGGGGCGACCTCCGCCGCCGACGGCGCCCAGAAGCTGCAGACCGGAGCGCAGGCCCTCGCCCAGGGAGCTGCGACCCTCGACGGCGGAGCCGCGCAGGTCGCCGGCGGAGTGGACACCCTCTCCGGCGCGGTCGGCCCGCTCACCAGCGGCATCGCCTCCGCGGCTGCCGGCGCCTCCGACCTCGCCTCCGGGACGGCCGCCCTCGCGACGGGCGCCTCGGACCTCGCGGACGGCGCCGAGACCGCCGCGACCGGCTCGGCCGACGCGGCCACCGGTTCGCAGGACCTCGCCGACGGGATCGACTCGCTCGCCTCCGGATCGCGCACCCTCGACACGAAGCTCTCGGACGGCGCGGACGACGTGCCCACCTACACCGGCGAGCAGGCGCAGGAGCTCAGCACCGTCGCGGCCGCCCCGGTCGGGATCGACGCCGAGCGGATGAACCGCGTGCCGTCCTACGGCTACGGCCTCGCCCCCTACTTCATGGCGCTCGCGCTCTGGGTCGGCGCGCTCGCCTTCTACCTGATGAGCGCCCCGCTCAGCTCCCGCCTCCTCGCCGCGCGCCGTCCCGCCTGGGTCATCGCGCTGCGCAGCTACCTGCCCGGCGCGCTGATGGCGGTCGCCCAGGGCGTCCTGGCCGCGCTCGTCATCCGCTTCGGAGTGGGCGTCGAGGCGTCGAACCTGCCCGGGCTGATCGGGATCGCCGTGCTCACGAGCCTCACCTTCGTGGCGATCAACCAGGCGCTGATCGCGCTGCTGGACGCCCCGGGCCGGTTCCTGGCGCTGCTGATGATCGTGCTGCAGCTGTCCTCGGCCGGAGGCACCTACCCGGTCGAGACCGCTCCCGCCTTCTTCCAGGCGATCCACGGAGTGCTGCCGCTGACCTGGACGGTGGAGGCGTTCCGCTCGCTGATCGCCGGCGGCAGCATCGGAGTCGCGCACGCGGTCCTGGTGCTCGTGCTCTGGCTGGTCGGGGCGCTCGCCGTGACCGTGCTGGCCGCCGCCCGCCGCCGCCGCGGCCTCGTGCCCGTCCTCCGCGACCCGGAGCCCCTCCTCGAGTCGGCCTGACGCGGGCCGGGCGGGCCCGTCCGTCCGTCCGCGCCTGCTGCCCCTCGTCGCGGCACGCCCCGCCCGGACACCTTCGCCCCCTCCGAGACCGCCGTAGTCGTCGCTGTCGAGCTCGAGTGCGACAACTCCTGCGTTCTCGCGGCGCGCCCCGCTCGAACACCTTCGCCCCCCACCGAGACCGCAGTAGTCGTCGCTGTCGAGCTCGAGTGCGACAACTCCTGCGCTCTCGCGGCACGCCCCGCCCGGACACCTTCGCCCCCTCCGAGACCGCAGTAGTCGTCGCTGTCGAGCTCGAGTGCGACAACTCCTGCGTTCTCGCGGCGCGTCCCTACCGCCGAAGCGCCGATCCCCGCGACCTCCACCCGCAAGGCAGAGGACGCGGACCGGGAAACGCGTGCCAGCGTTTCCCGGCAGTCCGACGCACCCCGCTCTGCGGAACGCACCATCTCGCGAAGCCGACCGCGCGCGGGGATGCGGCCCGCCGCATCCCCGCCAGACCACACAGCCCGCGGCCGTTCGGCCCACGGCGAACGCGTGGGCGGCGCTCAGAGTGCGGGAGGTAGCCTGGCAGGCACAATCTCCTCGTCAGAAAGGCGCCGGGTGTCGCACCCGCAACAAGCATGAACGTGAAGCGCATCTTCCGGGGTCCCATCCTCTACGTCGTCCTGGCGATCGTCGCGGTGTGGATCGGCTCCTCGCTGATCACCATGTCCGGCTTCCGGCCGGTCACGACGCAGGAGGGTCTCGACCTCCTGAAGGACGGCAAGGTCGACTCGGCGAAGATCGTGGACGGCGAGCAGCGCGTCGATCTCACGCTCAAGCAGGCCGACGGCGACAACGGCACGCAGGTGCAGTTCTACTACGTGGCCCCTCGCGGCGCGGAGGTCGTCGACGCGGTGTCCGCGGCCGATCTCGGCAGCACCGGCTACAACGACGAGGTCCCGCAGACCAACTGGTTCCTCTCGGCTCTCGGCTTCCTGCTCCCCATCCTGCTGATCGGCGCGTTCTTCTGGCTGATGCTCTCGGGCATGCAGGGCGGCGGCAACCGCGTCATGCAGTTCGGCAAGTCGAAGGCGAAGCTCGTCTCGAAGGAGTCGCCCAAGGTCACGTTCGGCGATGTCGCCGGCGCCGACGAGGCGATCGAGGAGCTGCACGAGATCAAGGAGTTCCTCAAAGAGCCCGCGAAGTTCCAGGCCGTCGGCGCCCGCATCCCGAAGGGCGTCCTGCTCTACGGCCCTCCCGGCACCGGCAAGACCCTGCTGGCGCGCGCGGTCGCGGGCGAGGCGGGCGTCCCCTTCTACTCCATCTCCGGATCGGACTTCGTCGAGATGTTCGTCGGCGTCGGCGCGAGCCGGGTCCGCGACCTGTTCCAGCAGGCGAAGGAGAACTCGCCGGCCATCATCTTCGTCGATGAGATCGACGCCGTCGGCCGCCACCGCGGCGCCGGCATGGGCGGCGGTCACGACGAGCGCGAGCAGACCCTCAACCAGCTGCTGGTCGAGATGGACGGCTTCGACGTCAAGACGAACGTCATCCTGATCGCGGCGACGAACCGTCCCGACATCCTCGACCCCGCGCTGCTGCGTCCGGGCCGCTTCGACCGCCAGATCGGCGTCGACGCCCCCGACCTGCTCGGCCGCAAGCGGATCCTCGAGGTCCACGGCCGCGGCAAGCCGCTCGCCGGGGGAGTCGACCTCGAGGTCGTCGCCCGCAAGACCCCGGGCTTCACCGGCGCCGACCTGGCCAACGTCCTCAACGAGGCCGCGCTGCTCACCGCCCGCTCCAACGCGCAGCTGATCGACAACCGCGCGCTCGACGAGGCCATCGACCGCGTCATCGCGGGGCCGCAGCGCCGCACGCGGGTCATGCGCGACAAGGAGAAGCTGATCACCGCCTACCACGAGGGCGGACACGCTCTGGCGGCGGCGGCGATGCGCCACACCGACCCCGTGACCAAGGTCACGATCCTTCCGCGCGGTCGTGCCCTCGGCTACACGATGGTGCTCCCGCTGGAGGACAAGTACTCCACGACCCGCAACGAGCTCCTCGACCAGCTCACGTACGCGATGGGCGGCCGCGTCGCGGAGGAGATCGTCTTCCACGACCCCACCACCGGAGCGTCGAACGACATCGAGAAGGCGACCTCCATCGCCCGCAAGATGGTCACCGACTACGGCATGTCCGCGAACGTCGGAGCGGTCAAGCTCGGCCAGTCGTCAGGCGAGATGTTCCTCGGCCGCGACATGGGCCACCAGCGCGACTACTCCGAGCAGATCGCCGAGACGGTCGACGCCGAGACGCGCCAGCTCATCGAGCAGGCGCACGACGAGGCGTGGCAGGTCATCAACGACAACCGCGACATCCTCGACCGCCTCGCGATGGAGCTGCTCGAGAAGGAGACGCTCGACCACGACCAGCTGGCCGAGATCTTCAAGGACGTCCGCCGCATCGACGAGCGCCCGCAGTGGCTCTCGAGCGACAAGCGCCCCCTGTCCGACCTGCCGCCCATCGCGGTCCCGGTCGCCAAGGCGCCGATCGACTCGGGTGCGACCGACGGGGGAGTCTCCTCCGCTGGTGCCGACGAGGTCGCGCCGAAGCGCCCGCCGCTGATCAACCCGCGCCCCGCGACGGCGTAGCGCGCGCGTGCCCGTCGACAAGGCGCGCATCGAGGCGGCCGTCGCCGAGATCCTCGCGGCCATCGGGGACGACCCGGGCCGCGAGGGACTCCTCGACACGCCGCGGCGGTTCGCCGAGGCGTACGAGGAGTTCTTCGGCGGGTTCGACGACGACGCCGCAGCCCAGCTGACCGAGACGTTCGCGGTGGTCGAGGGCGGCCAGGAGTCGCCGCTCGACCAGACGGTGATCGTGCGTGACCTCGCCTTCCGCTCCGTCTGCGAGCACCACCTCCTGCCGTTCCTCGGTGTCGCGCACATCGCCTACCGGCCGCGCGAGCGGGTCGTCGGCCTCGGCCGGCTGCCGCGCGTGGTCGAGACGGTCGCATCGCGACCGCAGATCCAGGAGCGGATGACCGAGCAGATCGCCGACGCGCTCGAGCAGGGCCTCGCTCCCGAGGGAGTGCTCGTCGTGGTCGACGCCGAGCACGGCTGCGTGCGGATGCGCGGGCCGCGCCAGACCGCGAGCTCGACCGTGACGGTCGCCGCCCGCGGCTCCCTCGCCGACCCGGCCGCCCGCGCCGAGATCGTCGCGCTGATCGGCGCCGCGCGGGGGGAGTGACGTGGACACCACCGTCGCCGACCTCACGCCGACCGGACGCGCCGCGCTCCTCGGGATCCTCAACGTCACTCCGGACTCGTTCAGCGACGGCGGCCGCTGGCTGTCCGTCGACGACGCCGTCCGCCACGGCCTCGACCTGACCCGGCCCGCCGGGGACGGACCCGCCGCGTTCGGCGCGGACCTGGTCGACGTCGGCGGCGAGAGCACCCGCCCCGGTGCGGCGCGCGTCGACTCCGCCGCCGAGCAGGGCCGCGTGCTGCCCGTCGTCCGCGCCCTCGCCGCGGAGGGGGTGCGCGTCAGCATCGACACGATGAGCGCCGCCACAGCGGAGGCCGCTCTGGACGCGGGCGCCGTCGTCGTCAACGACGTCTCCGGCGGCCTCGCCGATCCGCGGATGCTCCCGCTCGTCGCCGAGCGCGGCGCCGTCTACATCGCGATGCACTGGCGCGGGCACAGCGCGGGCATGACCGCTCTCGCGTCCTACGGCGACGTGGTGGCGGACGTCCGCGGCGAGCTCGAGCGCCGCGTCGACGCCGCCCGTGAGGCCGGGATCCGGGACGACCGCCTCCTGCTCGACCCGGGCCTCGGCTTCGCGAAGGTCGGCGCACACGACTGGGCGCTGCTGGCCGGCCTCGACGCGATCGTCTCGCTGGGCTTCCCGGTCCTGGTCGGCCACTCGCGCAAGCGGTTCCTCGCTCCGTTCGCCCCCGCCGGCGCCCCGGCCGCCGAGCGCGACGAGGTCTCCGCCATGCTGAGCCTCGTCGCAGCCGAGCACGGCGCCTGGGGCGTCCGGGTCCACGACGTCCGCTCGTCCGCCCGCGCCCTGGCCCTCGCCGCCCGACTCCAGGAGGAGACCCCGTGACCGCGATCGACCCCGCCGCCCTCGCCGTGCGCGACTCCATCACCCTCACCGGGCTGCGCGTGCGCGCGCACCACGGCGTCTTCGACTTCGAGCGCGAGAACGGCCAGGACTTCGTGATCGACGCGACGGTCTGGCTCGACACCGCGCCGGCGGCCGAGGGCGACGCGCTGGCCGAGACGGTGCACTACGGCGACCTCGCGATCGCCCTGGCCGACGCGGTGACCCGCGACCCGGTCGACCTCATCGAGACCCTGGCCGAGCGCCTCGCCCGGGTCGCCCTGGGCTTCGCCGCCGCCGACGTCGTCCGCATCACCGTCCACAAGCCGGACGCGCCGATCCCGCTGCCGTTCGAGGACGTCGCCGTGCAGATCACGAGGACCCGCTCGTGAGGCCGCGGCAGGAGCGCGTCCGCCCGGTGCGCCACGTCGTGCTCGCGCTCGGCAGCAACCTCGGCGACCGCCTCGCGCACCTCGAGGAGGCGCTGCGGGCCCTCGCCACGACGCCGGGCCTGCGCATCGAGGCGGTGTCCAAGGTCGTCGAGTCGCCCGCGTGGAAGCCCGAGGGCGTCGACGAGGACGGGCCCGGGTACCTCAACGCGGTCGTGACCGGCTCGACCGTCCTCGAGCCCGACGACCTGCTCGCGGCGACGGCGGCGATCGAATCGGCCGGCGGCCGGATCCGCGGCGAGGGCGAGGAGCGCTGGGGCGACCGGACCCTCGACATCGACGTGATCGCGGTCGGCGGCGTGCTCCGCGACGACCCGCACCTGACCCTCCCGCACCCGCGGGCGGCCGAGCGGGCGTTCGTGCTCGAGCCCTGGCTCGACGTCGAGCCGGCGGCGGTCCTTCCCGGAGCCGGACCTGTGGCCGAGCTGCGCGCACGGGCGACCGACCGCGTGACCGACCACCCGGCCGGGCTGACCTGGCCGGGGCGCGACTCCGCCCGCGGCAGCACCGCCGACCCCGAGAGCAGGACCCCGTGAGGCGCACCCGCATCAGCACCCTGCTCGGACTCGGCCTCGCCGGGGCCGTCGCGGGGTTCCTCCTCGACCTCGCGATCGCCGCCGCCGGCCGCCCCGTGCTCATCCCGCCGCTGACGGTTCCGCTGACCCTGATCGTGGTCGCGGCCCTCGTGCTCGGCTTCGCCGTCCCGATCCACCGCGCCACGAAGGGCACGCTGCGCCGGCCCATCGATCCGTTCCGGGCGATGCGCGTCGTGGTGCTGGCGAAGGCGTCCAGCCACGTCGGTGCTCTGCTGCTCGGAGCCTCCGGCGGCATCCTGGTGTACCTGCTGAGCCGTGCGATCCCTTCGCTAGGCTCCGTGTGGCAGGACGTCGCGACCATCGTGGGTGCGCTCGTCCTGCTGGTGGCCGGCCTGGTCGCCGAGCACCTGTGCACCATCCCGCCGAGCGACGACGACGACACCGCCGTCGGCGAGGTGAACCACGCCTGACGCCGACGCCCGGATCGCCGCGGGCAGTGAGGACGACGCCATGCCCGCCGAGCCCGAGGACGCGTCGCCGACGACCCGCCGCGACGCGAGGGGACGCCGGCGGGACCGCCTCGACATCACGGGGGAGTGGCGCCGCGTCTCGCCCCGGTACGTCGCGGTCGAGATCGTGTCGGCCGTCGTGTCGAGCGTGCTGCTGCTCGCCGTGCCCGTGGTGCTGATGCTGATCGGCCTGCCGTGGGGCTGGATCCCGCTGGCCGCCGCGGCCGCCCTCGCGGTGACCCTCCTGATCGTGGCCCCGCGCCGTGCGCGCGCCTACGGCTACCTCCTGCGCCAGGACGACCTCCTCTTCCGCCGCGGCATCATGTTCCAGCGCTTCGTGTCGGTGCCGTACGGGCGGATGCAGCTCATCGACGTCAACCGCGGGCCGCTCGCCCGGGCGCTCGGCCTCGCCGACCTCCGCTTCGTCACCGCCGCCGCGGCGACCGGCGTCAGCATCCCGGGCCTGGCCGAGCAGGACGCGGAGGAGCTCCGCGACCGCCTGGTCGAGCTCGCCGAGTCGCGCCGGGCCGGCCTGTGACCGAGCTCCGCGCCGTCGAGACGGACCTCGCCGACGGGGAGTGGCACCGCCTCCATCCCGCGACCCCGGTCCTCAAGGGCGGGATCGGCCTGCTGGTCGTCCTCGGCATCGTGATCACGAACCTCCGCGAGCGCCTGGTCGAGCTGTTCCTGCCCGGGCCGGAGGGGTTCGAGAGCGGCGATCCGGTCGATGAGCTGCTGCGCCGCGGCCTCGTCGGCTGGGCGCTGCTGGCGGTCGCGGTGGGCCTGGCGGTCGCCGTCTTCGCGTTCTGGCTGTCCTGGCGGATGCACACCTTCCGCATCACCGACGAGGTCGTCGAGGTGCGCTCCGGCGTGCTCTTCCGGACCAACCGGCGGGCGCGGCTGGACCGCATCCAGGGCATCGCGGTGCAGCGTCCGCTGTTCGCCCGGCTGTTCGGGGCCGCGAAGCTCGAGGTGAGCGTGGCCGGGCAGGACGCGAACGTCCAGCTGTCGTACCTCGGCTCGCGGCTGGTGGACGCCCTGCGCCGCGACATCCTGCGGCTCGCCTCCGGGGTGCGCGAGCGGGAGGCGACGGTCGACGGCGCGGCGCCCGCGGGCGGGTTCCTGGCGCGGCGGCTGGAGGAGTTCGGCGAGCCTCAGGACGAGACGCCGCCCGAGTCGGTCGTCTCGATCCCGCCGGGCCGGCTCCTCGGCTCGCTCGTCTTCAGCGGCTTCACCCTGTTCCTGGCCGCCTCGGTCGTCGCCGTGGTGTTCGTCGCCGTCTACGGCTCGCCCTACGTGCTCTTCGCGATCCTGCCGGGCCTGATCGGCTCGGGCAGCTACTACGTCCGCCAGTTCGTGCGCTCGCTCCGGTACTCGATCGCCGCGACGCCCGACGGCGTGCGGGTCGGCTACGGCGTGCTCTCGACCAGCAGCGACACGATCCCGCCCGGCCGGATCCACGCCGTCGAGATCACGCAGCCGCTGCTCTGGCGCCCCTTCGGCTGGTGGCAGGTGCGGATCGACCGCGCCGGCCACGCGGCTTCCCGCGGGGCGAACGGCGAGCCGAACACCACGATCCTGCCCGTGGGCGACCTCGCCGCCGTCGAGCGCGTCCTCGCCCTCCTGCTGCCCGGACCGGCCGAGGGAGCGGAGTCGACGCCCGTCGGAGACGCGCTTCGGCACCGCGACGCGGCCGGCTTCACCCGGGCGCCGCGCTCGGCGGTGTGGCTCCGCCCCTTCTCGTTCCGGAGGACCGGGTACCGGCTGACGGACGAGGTCGCGATCCTGCGCAGCGGAGCGGTCTGGCGGCGGGTCGCCGTGGTGCCCCTGGCGCGGATGCAGAGCGTCGGGGTCCAGCAGGGACCGCTCCAGCGCCTGCTCGGGCTGGCCTCGGCGCGCGTGCACACGGTGGCCGGCCCCGTCACTCCGCTCGTGCCGGTGATGAGCGCGGCAGACGGACTCGCCTTCTTCGAGAGCCTCGCGACGGCCGGAGTGCGGGCCGCCGACCGCGACGCGAGCCACCAGTGGGGGCGGCGCGCCGCCGCGCCCGCCCTGCCCGACTGGCCCGCTCCGGAGGGGGAACCGCATGCCTGAGAACCGCCGCGACGGACGCCTGGGCGTCGGCGTGATCGGTGCCGGACGCGTGGGCCCGGTGCTGGGTGCCGCGCTCGCCGGGGCCGGCCACGCCGTGATCGGGATCGCCACCACCAGCGAGAGCGGCCGCGAGCGCGCCGACGCGCTGCTCCCCGGAGTCCCCGTGCTCGCGATCCCCGAGCTCGTCGAGCGCAGCGAGCTGGTGATCGTCGCCGTCCCCGGGAGCGAGATCGCTGCCCTGGTCGCGGGGCTCGCCGCGACCGGAGCGTGGCAGCCCGGCCAGCTGGTGCTGCACACGGCACCCGAGCACGGCTACGGGGTGCTCGCGCCGGCGCTCGCCTCCGGGGTCATCCCCCTGGCAGTCCACCCGGCGATGGCCTTCAGCGGCACCAGCCTCGACCTGGCGCGCCTCGCCGAGACCTACTTCGCCGTGTCGGCACCGGGCCCGGTGCTGCCGATCGCGCAGGCGCTGGTGGTCGAGATGGGCGGGGAGCCGGTCACCGTGGCGGAGTCGGACCGCGCCGCCTACGCGGAGGCGGTCTCGACCGCCACGACCTTCTCGACCGCGATCGTCGACCAGGCGGCGGGACTGCTGGCAGGCATCGGCGTCGAGAAGCCGGGCTTCTTCCTCTCCAGCCTCGTCCGCTCCTCCGTCGACGACGCCCTGCGCCGCGCGGCGGGCTGACGGGCGGTGCCGCTCGTGACGCCGCTCCGCGGGTGGGACGCCGCTCGGGAGGCGGTGCCTCGCGGAGGAGCACGGCGTCCCGGTGCCGAGGGCCCCGGTGGTCGCGGGCCCGCCGGTAGCATCGTCGGGTGATCAGCACCCTCCACCGCATCGGCGACCTCCGCGAGCGGCTGCAGGAGGCGCGGCGGGCCGGTCGGCGCATCGCGCTCGTGCCGACGATGGGCGCCCTGCACGCCGGGCACCTCGCCCTCGTCGAGCGGGGTCGCGAGCTGGCCGACGTCGTCGTCGTGTCGGTGTTCGTGAATCCGCTGCAGTTCGGTCCGACCGAGGACCTGGACCGCTACCCGCGCGACCTCGAGGGCGACACCGCCCTGCTCGACGCGGCTGGGGCCGACCTCCTCTTCGCTCCGGGAGTCGCCGAGATGTATCCCGACGGGCCGTCCTCGACGCGGGTCGTCGCGGGCGAGGTCGGCGGCCTCTACGAGGGGCGCGCGCGGCCGGGGCACTTCGACGGGATGCTCACCGTCGTCGCCAAGCTCCTGAGCATCGCCCAGCCGGACGTCGCGGTCTTCGGGCAGAAGGACGCGCAGCAGCTGTTCCTCGTGCGCCGCATGGTCCGCGACCTCGACCTGCCCGTGGAGATCGAGGGCGTCGGCATCGTGCGGGAGGAGGACGGGCTCGCCCGCTCCAGCCGCAACCGCTACCTCGACGAGGAGCAGCGCCGCGCGGGCCTCGTGCTGCCGCGCCTCCTCGCGGCCGCCGCGGAAGCCGCGGACCGCGGTGCCGCCGCGGCGATCGAGGCCGCCGAGGCCGTCGCGCACGCCGAGCCGCTCGTTAAGCTGGACTACCTCGTCGTCGTGGATCCCGCGACGCTCCTCCCGGTCGACGCCGACCACCGCGGCCCGGCACTCGTGCTCGTCGCCGCGATCGTCGGCACCACCCGCCTCCTCGACAACGCCCCGATCCTGCTCGCCTGATCGCGGCCGTCCGCCCCGAACCGAAAGCACCGCGACCCCTCATGGCCGACACCCCCGACGTCCCCGAGTCCACGACCCCCGCCGCCGAGCAGTCCGACTCCGAGCAGGCCGCCGCCGAGCGGGCCGCGCAGCAGGAGGCCTCCGAGCAGAAGGCCGTCCGCCTCGCCAAGCGCGAGCGCCTGCTCGAGCTCGCGGGCGACGACCTCGGCGCCGGCGCTTACCCCGTCGCGGTCGGAGTCACCGACACCATCGCGGCCGTCCGGGCGCGCCACGAGGGCATCGAGCCGGACGTGAAGACCGGCGAGCGCGTCGGCCTCGCGGGCCGCGTGGTGTTCCAGCGCAACACGGGCAAGCTCTGCTTCGCGACGCTGCAGGCCGGCGACGGCGAGCGGATCCAAGCCATGGTCTCGCTCGGCGACGTGGGCGAGAAGTCGCTGGCGGCGTGGAAGGAGCTCGTCGACCTGGGCGACCACCTCTTCGTCGAGGGCGAGGTCGTCTCGAGCAAGCGCGGCGAGCTGAGCGTGTGGGTGTCGGAGTGGACGATCGCCGCGAAGTCGATCCTGCCGCTGCCGAACCTGCACAACGAGCTCGGCGACGAGACCCGGATGCGCCAGCGCTACCTCGACCTGATCGTGCGCCCCCAGGCCCGCGAGACGGTCGTCACCCGCGCCCGAGTGAACGCCTCCCTCCGCGACACCTTCGCCTCCCACGAGTTCCTCGAGGTCGAGACCCCGATGCTGCAGGTGATGCACGGCGGCGCCTCCGCCCGCCCCTTCGCCACGCACTCGAACGCGTTCGACACCGAGCTGTACCTGCGCATCGCGCCCGAGCTCTACCTCAAGCGGGCGGTCGTCGGCGGCATCGAACGGGTCTTCGAGATCAACCGCAACTTCCGCAACGAGGGCGCCGACTCCACCCACTCGCCCGAGTTCGCGATGCTCGAGGCCTACCAGGCGTACGGCGACTACAACTCGATCGCCGACCTCACCCAGGAGCTGATCCAGAACGCGGCGCAGGCCGTCGCGGGCTCGCACGTGGTCACCTGGGCCGACGGCACCGAGTTCGACCTCGGCGGCCGGTGGGACCGCATCTCGATGTACGAGAGCCTGTCGCTCGCAGCCGGCATCGCGATCACGCCGGAGACGGAGCTCGCCGAGCTCGAGACCCTCGCCGCGCGCGAGGGCGTCGAGGTGCACGTCCCCACGCACGGCAAGTACGTCGAGGAGCTGTGGGAGCACTTCGTGAAGGGCGGCCTGACGCGTCCGACCTTCGTGATGGACTTCCCCGTCGACACCTCGCCGCTCGTGCGCGCGCACCGCAGCATCCCGGGCGTCGTCGAGAAGTGGGACCTCTACGTCCGCGGCTTCGAGCTGGCCACCGGCTACTCCGAGCTGATCGACCCGGTCGTGCAGCGCGAGCGCTTCGTCGAGCAGGCCCGCCAGGCCGCCGCGGGCGACGACGAGGCGATGCGCCTGGACGAGGACTTCCTCCGCGCCCTCGAGCACGGCATGCCCCCCACCGGCGGCATGGGCATGGGCATCGACCGCCTCCTGATGGCGATCACCGGCCTCGGGATCCGCGAGACGATCCTGTTCCCGCTCGTCAAGTAGGGTCGCAGGAGCCGAGGGGGAGACATGGTCAGGGCATCGAGCATCGTCGCGGCCGTCGCGGCGGGCGTCCTCACGATCGCGCAGTTCGGAGTGGGGACCGCGGTCGCCGCGAGCGTCCTCACCTCCTCCGGCGCCGTCGGCACCGCGCTGGCCGACCGGCGAGCGGCCGAGGCGTTCACGCCCGACCCCACGATCGCCGGCTTCGCGGAGCGGACCGCCATGTCCGACCGCGGCCGCGCCCTCTACTACGCGTCGAGCCCGTCGGTCGAGCCGACCGCCGGCTTCAACGACCTCTGCGGCTACGGCGCCTCCGACGACATCGTCCTCGGCTGCTACACCGGCACCAGCATCTACATCTCGGACGTCGCCAATCCCGACCTCGACGGGATCCGCGACGTGACGGCGGCCCACGAGATGCTGCACGCCGCGTGGGTGCGGCTCGACGCGGAGGAGCAGGCCGAGCTGGGCGACGAGCTCGAGGCCGCGTACGAGACCCTCCCGCAGGACGGCACGATCGCCGAGCGCCTCGAGCTGTACCGCACCGGCGGCCTCGGCGAGCGCGTCAACGAGCTGCACTCGATCCTGGGGACCGAGGTGGCCGACCTGCCGCCGGCGCTCGAGGCGCACTACGCCGAGTTCTTCGACGACCGCTCCGTCGTCGTGGGCCTGAACGCCCGCTACGAGGCGGTCTTCACCGATCTCGAGAACCGCATCGAGGACCTGGTCTCCCGGATCGAGACGATGTACGCCGACCTCACGGCGCGAGTCGACGCGAACAACGCCGAGTACGACGCGCTCAACGTCGAGATCGACGACTTCAACTCGCGCGCCGACAGCGGCGACTTCGGATCGACGGCCGAGTTCGAGGCGGAGCGCGCCGATCTGCTCGCCCGCAGCCAGGCCGTCGACGCCACCCGCGCCGCCATCGACGCGGACATCGCCGTGTACGACGGCCTGCGCTCGGAGCTGGAGGGCCTCAACTCCGATGCCGCGGCGCTGAACAAGTCGGTCGAGAGCCAGTAGCGCCCAGCGCCCGCGAAGGCCGCTGGGCGCACGGGCCCCCGGGCTCACGGCTCCCGCGCCGGTGCCGCGGGTAGGATCGCCGCATGGACTGGGAGCTGTGGAACCAGGGGCTGTGGGCCCTCGTGCCGACGATCACGGTCGGAGCCATCTTCTGGTTCGTGATGCGCGCCCTCATCCGCTCGGACCGCAACGAGCGCCGAGCGTACGACCGCATCGAGGCCCGCGAGCGCGAGCGCCGCGGCCTGCCTCCCCGCGACGCCTCCTGACCACCGCCGCCGCGCGGGTGCCTTCCACGCCCGCTGAGCGGCTCCGCACGACGAACGAGGAGGCGCGGTGCCCGCACCCGACTGGGCGGTGATCCTCCCGATCGCGGCCGTCGTCGTCGAGCTCGTGGTCCGCGTGATCGCCGTCATCGTCGTGCCGCGGAACCGCCGTCCGACCACCGGCCTCGCCTGGCTGATGGCGATCTTCCTGATCCCGTACGTCGGCATCCTGCTGTTCCTCTTCATCGGGAGCTACCGGCTGCCGCGCAAGCGCCGCCGGAAGCAGCAGGAGATCAACCGGTTCATCCTGGAGTCGACCGACGGCATCGACCGCGTCGCCCGGGAGCACCCGTGGCCGCAGTGGCTGGAGTCGGTGGTCACCCTCAACCGCAACCTCGGGGCGATGCCGCTGGTCGGCGGGAACGACGCGCGCCTCCAGGGCGACTACGAGCAGACCATCCGCGCGATGGCCGCCGAGATCGACCGCGCCCGCCGCTACGTGCACTGCGAGTTCTACATCCTCGCCGCCGACTCGACCACCGCGCCCTTCTTCGACGCGCTCGACCGCGCGGTGGCCCGCGGGGTGCGGGTGCGGATCCTCCTCGACCACATCGCGTCGATCCGAGTGCCCGGCTACTACAGCGGCACCCACCGCCGGCTGCGCGCCCTCGAGCGGGCGGGCGCGTCGTGGTCGTACATGCTCCCCGTGCGGCCGTGGCGCGGGCAGTACCAGCGGCCGGACCTTCGCAACCACCGCAAGCTGCTGATCGTCGACGGCAACGCGGCCTTCATGGGCTCGCAGAACGTCGTCGACTCCAGCTACAACAAGCGCGGCAACATCCGCCGCGGCCTGCACTGGCACGACCTGATGGTGCGCCTCGAGGGGCCGGTGGTGCAGGGCATCAACGCCATCTTCATCACCGACTGGTACAGCGAGACCGACGAGCTGCTCCTGCGGGAGTCGGAGCCGATGGAGGCGCTGCAGCAGCGCGACACCATCGACTGCCAGGTGGTGCCGAGCGGCCCGGGGTTCGAGGGCGAGAACAACCTGCGCCTGTTCCTGACGCTGCTCTACTCGGCGCAGAAGTCGATCATCATCACCAGCCCGTACTTCGTGCCCGACGAGGCGATGCTCTACGCGATCACCACGGCGACCCGGCGGGGCGTGCACGTGGAGCTCTTCGTCTCCGAGATCGGCGACCAGGCCGTGGTCTACCACGCCCAGCGCTCGTACTACGAGACGCTGCTGACCGCGGGCGTGCGCATCTGGATGTACCGCAAGCCGACCATCCTGCACGCGAAGCACTTCACGATCGACGACGACGTCGCCGTGATCGGCTCGAGCAACATGGACATGCGCTCCTTCACGCTCAACCTCGAGGTCTCGCTGATGGTGCGCGGCTCGGAGTTCGTCGAGGACCTGCGCCAGGTGCAGCAGGACTACCGCGAGCACTCCCGCGAGCTGACCCTCCGCGAGTGGCGGCAGCAGCCGCTCCGCTCGACCCTGCTCGACAACCTGGCGCGGCTCACTTCGGCACTGCAGTAGCGCGGCTCCCGTCCGCCCGCAGGCGGAGGATGCGCGGCCCCGGCTCGTCGCGCAAGGCCCTGTGCGGGCCGCCGCGCCCCGCGTAGCGTCGGAGCGTCCTCAGCACCATCCGGTTCCGCCTGCCCGGCGCCGGGTTCGAGAAGGGAACGGACATGACGGCATCCCGTACGACGCGCATCCTCATCCTCGGCGGCGGCTACGTCGGCCTGTACACGGCCTGGGGCCTCGAGAAGAGGCGGGGGGACGCGCCGATCGACGTCACCGTCGTCGAGCCGAACCCCTACATGACCTACCAGCCGCTGCTGCCCGAGGTCGCCGGCGGGCACGTCCAGCCGCGCCACGTCACGGTGCCGCTGGTCTCCGCGCTCAAGCGCACCCGCGTGATCCGCGGCGCGATCACCGGCGTGAGCCTCGCCGAGCGCAGCGCCACCGTCGCCGCGATGGACGGCTCCACCCGCACGATCGAGTTCGACCAGGTCGTCTTCGCGCTCGGAGCCGTCACCCGCACCTTCCCCACGCCGGGCCTCGCCGAGCACGGCATCGGCTTCAAGACGGTGGAGGAGGCGGCGCACCTGCGCGACCGCGTCATCGAGAACATCGCGAAGGCGGCGCTCACCACCGATCCCGCCGAGCGCCGGCGCCTGCTCACCTTCGTCTTCGTCGGCGGCGGCTACACCGGCGTCGAGGCGCTGAGCGAGTTGCTCGACCTCAGCCGCAAGACTCTCGCCGCACAGCCCTCCCTCTCGATGGGCGACGTCACCTGGCACCTCGTCGAGGCGCTGGACCGGGTCGCCCCCGAGGTCGGTCCCGAGCTCTCGAAGTGGACGCTCGACCACCTCCGCTCGCGCGGCGTGCACGTGCACCTGAAGACGACGATGCCCTCCTGCGAGGACGGCGTCGTGGAGCTCTCCTCGGGCGAGCGCATCCCGACGGCCACGATCGTGTGGACCGCCGGCGTGAAGCCGAACCCGATCCTCGACGCGACCGACGCGCCCCGCGGGCCGAAGGGCCACGTCATGGCGGATGCGCGCCTGCGGGTCATCCGCGAGGACGGCGAGCCGGTGGGCGGCGCCTGGGCGGCCGGCGACGGCGCGCAGGTGCCGGACCTCACCAGCGAGAAGCAGCCCGCGTACTACCCGCCGAACGCGCAGAACGCGGTCCGGCAGGCCAAGCTCCTGGCGCGCAACATCATCGCCGACCTCACCGGAGGCACCGTGGAGGAGTACCGCCACGCCTCCGTCGGGACCGTCGCCGAGTACGGCATCGGCAAGGGCGCCGGCCTGATCAAGGGCGTGAAGCTGCGCGGCCTCCCCGCCTGGCTCGCGCACCGCGCCTACCACGGAGCGGCGATGCCGACCCTGGACCGCAAGTGGCGGATCATCACGGGCTGGCTCGTCGACGCCGTCACTCCGCGCGACCTCTCGCCGATGAGCGCGCTGCAGGATCCGCGCCGCGCCTTCCGCGAGACGGCCGAGGCCACCGATCGCGAGGCCGCTGCGAAGGCCGCCGCGAAGAAGGAGTCGGACGCGTCCTGACGCGCCGGTGAGAGCGCGGGAGTCGCGGTGGTCGAGCGGGATCATCGCGACTTCCGCGCTCCCGCGTCGGCGGCCCCGCCTCGGAGCGCCTCGGCCTGACGGTCTCGGCTCAGGCCCGGCGGCGCGGCTTCAGGCGCACGGTCGGCAGCACGGGCGCGGGGAGCGCGCGTCCGCCGTACCCGTCGACGGTGCCGAACGGTCCCGCGGGATCCGCCCCGGCGATCACGTCGGACTGCCAGCGCGCGCGGGCGGCCGCCACGTCGTCGTGGCTGCGGCCGACGAAGTTCCACCACATCACCAGCTCCTCGGCGAACGGCTCGCCGCCGAGCAGCACCACGCGGGCGCCCGCGTCCCCGGCGGTCAGCATCAGGTGCGAGCGGCCGGGCGCCAAGTAGGCGAGGTCCGAGCGCGGGACGTCCGCGCCCTCGACCGCCACCGGGCCGGCGTCGACGAGCACGCCGTACTCCCACGACTCCTCGACCGGCAGCTCGACCCGGGCACCCGGCTCGAGGTCGATCTGAGCGGCGACCAGCGGAGTGAAGGTGCTCGCGGGCACCGACGCGCCCAGCATCCCTCCGACGAAGACGCGCACCAGCGCGCCGGGCAGCTCCACGGGCACGCCGCGGTGGTGCTCGAAGAACGGATCGACGAGCCGCGCCTCCTCGGGCAGCGCGACCCAGAGCTGCACCCCGTGCAGAACGGGCGCGCCCCCGGTCGAGACCTCCGAGTGCGAGATGCCGCGTCCGGCCGTCATCAGGTTGAGCTCGCCCGGGCGCACCACGGCGAGGCTGCCGACGCTGTCACGGTGCTCGATCTCGCCCTCGAAGAGCCAGCTCACGGTCTGCAGGCCGGTGTGCGGGTGCGGCGGGACGTCCATCCCGGCCTCCTCGCCGAGCCGCACCGGGCCGTAGTGGTCGGCGAAGCACCATGCGCCGATGGTCGAGCGCGAGCGCTGGGGGAGGGTGCGGCGCACCTCGATCGCACGCGGACCGCCGAGCGGGACGAGCCGTGCCTCCAGGATCTCGACCGCGCCGGGCTCGCGAGGGACCGGCTCCGCGGCGACGGGGAGCTCGTCGGGATGCTCCTCCAGGTTGCTCATGCGGGAAGTGTATGCCTTCGCATGGACCGGTGGGCGGGACCGCCGCCCGCACCCCTCCGGATCGCGTGCACGCCCAGGGCGAACAGGCCTGCTCACCGGGGGGAGCGCTGGTTACAGTCGACGTATCGGAGCCCACCCCTGCGGGTTCTGTAGGGAGTGACAGCATGTTCGAGAGATTCACCGATCGCGCGCGGCGCGTCGTCGTCCTGGCCCAGGAAGAGGCCAAGATGCTCAATCACAACTACATCGGCACGGAGCACATCCTGCTCGGCCTGATCCACGAGGGCGAGGGAGTGGCCGCCAAGGCGCTCGAGTCCCTCGGGATCTCGCTCGACGCTGTGCGCGAGCAGGTGCAGGACATCATCGGCCAGGGGCAGCAGCAGCCGACCGGCCACATCCCCTTCACGCCTCGGGCGAAGAAGGTCCTCGAGCTGTCCCTGCGCGAAGCGCTGCAGCTCGGCCACAACTACATCGGGACCGAGCACATCCTGCTCGGCCTCATCCGCGAGGGCGAGGGCGTCGCCGCTCAGGTGCTTGTCAAGCTCGGTGCCGACCTGAACCGCGTGCGCCAGCAGGTCATCCAGCTGCTCTCCGGCTACCAGGGCAAGGAGCAGGTCGCCGTGGGCGGTGAGCAGCAGCAGCCTCAGGGGGGATCGCAGATCCTCGACCAGTTCGGCCGCAACCTCACCCAGGCGGCGCGCGACAACAAGCTCGACCCGGTCATCGGGCGCGAGAAGGAGATCGAGCGGGTCATGCAGATCCTCTCCCGCCGCTCCAAGAACAACCCCGTCCTGATCGGCGAGCCCGGCGTCGGCAAGACCGCCGTCGTCGAGGGCCTCGCCCAGGCGATCGTGCGCGGCGACGTGCCCGAGACGCTGAAGGACAAGCAGCTCTACACGCTCGACCTCGGGTCGCTCATCGCCGGATCCCGCTACCGCGGTGACTTCGAGGAGCGCCTCAAGAAGGTCACGAAGGAGATCCGCACCCGCGGCGACATCATCACCTTCATCGACGAGATCCACACCCTCGTCGGCGCAGGGGCCGCTGAGGGCGCGATCGACGCCGCCTCGATCCTCAAGCCGCTGCTCGCCCGAGGCGAGCTGCAGACCATCGGCGCGACCACGCTCGACGAGTACCGCAAGCACTTCGAGAAGGACGCCGCTCTCGAGCGCCGCTTCCAGCCGATCCAGGTGGCGGAGCCGTCGCTGCCCCACACGATCAACATCCTCAAGGGCCTGCGCGACCGCTACGAGGCGCACCACAAGGTGTCCATCACCGACGGCGCGATCGTCTCGGCGGCCAACCTGGCCGACCGCTACATCAGCGACCGCTTCCTCCCCGACAAGGCGATCGACCTGATCGACGAGGCCGGCGCACGCCTGCGCCTCTCGATCCTCTCGGCGCCGCCGGAGCTGCGCGACTTCGACGACCGCATCGCCGTGGTCCGCTCCGCCAAGGAGGCCGCGATCGAGGACCAGGACTTCGAGAAGGCCGCGTCGCTCCGCGACGAGGAGAAGCAGCTGCTCGGTGAGCGCCTGCGCCTCGAGAAGCAGTGGAAGTCGGGCGACGTCAAGGCCACCGGCGTGGTCGACGAGGGCCTGATCGCCGAGGTCCTCGCCCAGGCGACGGGCATCCCGGTCTTCAAGCTCACCGAGGAGGAGTCCTCGCGGCTCGTCTTCATGGAGAAGGCCCTCCACCAGCGCGTCATCGGCCAGGAGGAGGCCATCGCGGCCCTCTCGCGGACGATCCGCCGCACCCGCGCGGGCCTCAAGGACCCCAAGCGCCCCTCGGGCTCGTTCATCTTCGCCGGTCCCACGGGCGTCGGGAAGACCGAGCTGGCCAAGGCGCTCGCCGAGTTCCTCTTCGACGACGAGAACGCGATGATCTCGCTCGACATGTCGGAGTACGGCGAGAAGCACACCGTCTCGCGGCTGTTCGGCGCCCCTCCCGGGTTCGTCGGCTTCGAGGAGGGCGGCCAGCTCACCGAGAAGGTGCGCCGCAAGCCGTTCAGCGTGGTCCTCTTCGACGAGATCGAGAAGGCGCACCCGGACATCTTCAACTCGCTCCTCCAGATCCTGGAGGAGGGTCGACTGACCGACGGCCAGGGCCGTGTCGTCGACTTCAAGAACACCGTCATCATCATGACCACCAACCTCGGTGCTCGTGACATCGCCGGTGGTCCCGTCGGGTTCCAGATCGAGGGCGACAACGCCACCGGGTACGACCGCATGCGCGGCAAGGTCAACGAGGAGCTCAAGAAGCACTTCAAGCCCGAGTTCCTCAACCGCGTGGACGACGTCATCGTCTTCCCGCAGCTGTCGAAGCCCGAGCTGCTCCAGATCGTCGACCTCTTCATCAAGCGCCTGGGCGACCGCCTGCTCGACCGCGACATGACGGTGGAGCTGACGCAGCCGGCCAAGGAGCGCCTGATCGAGGTCGGGTTCGACCCGGCCCTCGGTGCGCGCCCCCTGCGCCGCGCGATCCAGCGCGAGATCGAGGACCAGCTGTCCGAGCGGATCCTGCACGGCGAGCTCGGCGCCGGAGACCACATCCACGTGGACTTCGCCGACAACAGGTTCGTCTTCACCACGACCCCGCGTCTGATCTCGATCAGCGCCGGCGCGTCCACCGGAGCGGCCACGGCCGGCCCGGCGACGCCCGACCTGATGTCGTAGCAGGCTCCCGGACGACCCCGTGCCCGTCCCCTCTCGCGAGGGGGCGGGCACGTCGTCGTCCGGGGGTGGGCGCCTGCTCGCAGGATCCCGCGCCCGGTGCGGCCTAGGCTTGTCGAATGGCCGATTGGAAGTACCCGGTGCGCCGCGCGCGCACGAGCGATGTCCCCTTCATCCAGGAGCTCAGCGAGCCGCTCGTGAACGAGCGCATCCTCCTGGGCAAGGACCGCGTGGTGCTCTACGGCGCCGTGCAGGAGTTCCGCATCGCCGAGGACGGCCACGGGACGGCGATCGGCTGCGGTGCGCTCCATGTGATGTGGGACGACATCGCGG
The DNA here is from genome assembly GCF_002932195.1 of Rathayibacter sp. AY1C4. Taxonomy (NCBI): domain Bacteria; kingdom Bacillati; phylum Actinomycetota; class Actinomycetes; order Micrococcales; family Microbacteriaceae; genus Rathayibacter; species Rathayibacter sp. AY1C4. The sequence continues at coordinate 99,357 of NZ_PSWE01000007.1, forward strand.
AGGTGCGCACCCTCGCGGTCGCGCAGGACTGGCTCGGGAGGGGCGTGGGCCACCACATCCTGGAGCGCCTCGAGAACGACGCGCGCGAGCTCGGCCTGAAGCGCCTGTTCTGCCTCACCTTCGAGGTCGACTTCTTCACCCGTCACGGCTTCGAGCCGATCGGCGAGAAGGTCGTCGACCCCGAGGTCTACGCCGAGCTGCTCCGCTCTCCCGACGAAGGAGTCGCCGAGTTCCTCGACCTCGCCCGAGTGAAGCCGAACACGCTCGGCAACACCCGCATGCTGAAGACGCTCTGACCGCCACCACGTCGTAGCCTGTCCCGGTGACTCCGCCGCCCCGCCGCCTGCCCTCCCGGGTCTACCGGCGACGCCGCGCCGGAGTGCTGCTCGCGCTGGTCGTCATCGTCGCGGGCCTGGCGGTGGTGCTGTCGCTGCTCCCGCGGATGACCGGCTCCGACGCCGCGTCGAGCCCCACGCCGACCGTCGTGCTGCCGACGCTCTACCCGACCACCTCGCCCGGTGCGACGCCCGGCGCCGCACCCGCCTGCTCGGCCGACTCCGTCGCCGTCACCGCGGTCACGGACGCCACGAGCTACGCGCCCGGCGAGGATCCGCAGCTCTCGCTCTCGCTGGCCAACATCTCGAGCACCGACTGCGTGATCGACGCGGGCACGAGCAAGCAGGTCTTCACGATCACGAGCGGCTCCGAGCAGATCTGGACCTCCGCGGACTGCCAGACCGGCGCGGCCGATCTGCCGGTGCTCCTCCAGGCGGGCCGCTCGGTGATGGGGAGCGCGCTGACGTGGGATCGCACCCGCTCCTCCGCCGACACCTGCTCCGGCGGACGCGAGGCGGTCGAGGCGGGCGGCGCCGCCTACAACCTGTCGGTGTCGGTCGCCGGCATCCCCTCGGGCTCGCCCACGCAGTTCCTGCTCCAGTAGTCCGCCCGGGGGACGTGCCGGGCGTGCGTCGGCGCGTAGCATCGCAGGCATGTGGGGGCTGCTCGGCACGATCCTGTCCGCCTCGACCGGCCGGGCGGGGGTGGTCGCACGGCGAGCGGCGGCTGCGGCCCTCGCGGTTCCGCTGCTGGTCGGCGGGGCGGCGGCGCAGGCCGTGGCGGCTCCGCAGCCCGTCGCGGCTGCGCAGCCCGTCGCGGGTGTCCTGCGCGCGGATGTGGACGGCTTCCGGTTCTCGGAGTACTCGGCCGACTTCCGCCTCGACCGCGACGAGGAGGGCCGCTCGACGCTGACCACCGTCGAGACCTTCGTCGCCGAGTTCCCGCCGTCGCAGAACCGCGGCATGCAGCGTGCAATCCCGCTCGACTACGAGGGGCACCCGACCGACGTCGACCTGGTGTCCGTCACCGATGGCGACGGGGCGGCCCGGCCGGTCGACACCGAGCGCGAGGACGGCTTCCTCCTGGTGACCAGCGCGGCGGACGAGTTCGTCAGCGGCAGCCAGACCTACGTCTTCACCTACACGCAGCACAACACGACCCTCCCTGGATCCGGCACGCGCAGCGGCGAGGACGAGTTCTACTGGGACGTCAACGGCACGGGCTGGCGCCAGTCCTTCGACCGCTACGACGTGCGCGTCGAGCTCGCCGGGTCGCTGGCCTCCGCCGCGACGGGGACCGTCAGCTGCTACCGGGGACCGGAGGGCTCGACGACGCCCTGTCCGATCGGCCGCGACGGAGCGGTCGTCACGGCATCGGGGGAGTCGCTGGCTCCGGGGGAGAACGTGACCGTGGCGCTCGGCTTCGCTCCCGGGACCTTCACGCCGCGCGACGACCGCTACCTCGCCTCCGGCTGGTCCTGGGTGCAGCTGGGCGGCCTCGCCGCGGTCCTGATCGGCCTCGCGCTCGCCGTGCGCCGGCGCCGGACCGTGCTCCGCGACGCTCCCGGCCGCCCGACCGTCGTCGCCGAGTACGACCCGCCCGCGGAGGGGCTGTTCCTCTCCGCCGCGCTGCTGCGGAAGACGTCGAAGGCCCCCGCGGCCGGACTCCTGGACGCCGCCGTCCGCGGTCTCGTCCGCATCGAGGAGACGGGGGAGGGGCGGAAGCAGGAGTACGCCGTGCGGGTGCTCGACCCTGCGACGACGCCGACGCGACGCGCGGGACGCCCGCGGCCCCTCGCCTCCGACGACCGCGAGTTCCTCGACATCGCACTCGGCCAAGTGCCGGGGACGGTGCGTGAGCTCTCCGGCAAGGACAAGGAGTTCGGCAAGGCCGTCGGACAGTTCCGGACCGCGCTGGGCAACCGGGTGACCGAGGCGGGACTGAAGAAGGCCGGGACGATCGGCGGCAGCGTGCTCGTGATCGTCCCGCTGCTGCTGGGTGTCATGGCCGCTTTCCTGGGCGCGATCCTCCTAATGACCGGCTCCTTCGGCGGAGCGCTCCCGCTCGTGCTGATGCTGGTCGCGATCGTCGCGGCCGTCGTCGGGACGATCCTGGTCTCGAGGGTGCCGCTGACGGCCGCGGGCGCGGAGCTGCGCGACCATCTGCGCGGGCTCGAGCTGTACATCCGCCTGGCCGAGTCCGACCGGATCGCGATGCTGCAGTCGCCCCGCGGGGCGGACCGGCGCACGGTCGGACCGGTCGAGGTGGTCGAGGTGACGGAGCGCCTGCTGCCGTGGGCCGTGCTCTTCGGTCTCGAGAAGGAGTGGTCGGCGGAGCTCGGGTCGGCCTACGAGCGCACCGGCGAGGAGCCGGTCTGGTACTCCGGACCGAACGGCTTCCACGCGGCGGCCTTCGCTGGCAGCGTGTCCTCGTTCTCGTCGTCGACGTCGAGCTACGTCGGATCCTCGTCGAGCTCCTCGAGCGGCGGCGCGGGCGGCGTCTAGGGGCAGGCTGCGACGGGCGGCCGCGGCGGAGCGGACGCGTGCGGTGGTCGCGCGGAGCTGTCGGCCAGTGCCCACGGAGCCCGTGTTCGCCTCCGGTGGCGATCCTCGACCATGCGGTGGATGGGGGCACCCGCGGCTCCGACCGGTGGACGGGTGCCTGTGCAGCGTGCCGGGGACGCGGCCGTCAGTGCGTGGGGACCCGCTCCGGACGGATGCGCTCGGGAACGGGGACGAGCGCGTGGGTGATCGCGCTCGAGAGGGTGAAGGCGCTGGAGTCGAGGTGCGAGGAGTGCCCGAGTCGTGTCGCTTCGGAGGCGCGCTGCTTCGCTCCTGAGGCGGGCCGGATGTCTCCCGAGAGGCTGATCTCGCCGAACGCGGCGATCCCGGGCCGCAGCGGCGTGTAGGCGTGGGCGGAGGCGATGGCGACCGCGATCGCCAGGTCCGCCGCCGGCTCCATGAGCTTCACGCCGCCGACGGTCGACACATAGACGTCGCAGCGCCGCAGGGGGATGCCCGCCTGCCGCTCGAGGACCGCGAGGATCATCGCGACCCGGGACGCGTCGACTCCGTTCGTGACGCGGCGGGGGTGCTCGCCGTCGTTCGCGATCACGAGCGCCTGGATCTCGACGGGGAGCGCGCGGCGTCCCTCCATCGCGACCGTGACGCAGATGCCCGGGGTGGGGAAGCGGGTGCGGCTGAGGAACAGACCGCTCGGGTCGGGGATCTCGGCGATGCCCTCGGCGGTCATCTCGAAGCAGCCGACCTCGTCCGTCGGGCCGAAGCGGTTCTTGAGCGAGCGGACGAAGCGCAGCGCCGTCTGCCGGTCGCCCTCGAAGTGGCAGACCACGTCGACCAGGTGCTCGAGCAGGCGCGGCCCCGCGATGGAGCCGTCCTTCGTGACGTGTCCGACGAGCACGAGGGGGAGCGCCCGCTCCTTGCAGACGCGGATGAGGGTCGCGGCGACCTCGCGGACCTGGCTGGGACCGCCGGGCAGGCCGTCGACGGTGTCGCTCGCGACCGTCTGCACCGAGTCGACGATGAGCAGGTCCGGCCGGACCTCGTCGATCTGGCCGAGGACGGTGGCGAGGTCGGTCTCGGCCGCGAGGAAGAGGCTGTCGTGCATCGCGCCGGTGCGCTCGGCCCGCATGCGCACCTGCGCGGCCGACTCCTCCGCGCTGACGTAGAGGACCCGCTGGCCCTCGGCCGCGGCGCGGCTCGCGACCTCGAGCAGGAGGGTCGACTTGCCCACGCCGGGCTCTCCAGAGAGGAGCACGACCGCACCGGAGACGATCCCGCCGCCGAGCACGCGGTCGAGCTCGCCCACGCCGGTGGGGCGGTGCGCCGCCGACGTGGTCTCGATCTCGGTGATGGGCCGCGCGATGCGGCCGGCGGCCGGAGCCACAGCGGCGACCGCGCGGACGAGGCCGGTGCGCTCGGTGCTCTCGATCACGGAGCCCCACTGCTGGCACTCGCCGCAGCGGCCTACCCACTTCGCGGTCGTCCATCCGCACTCCGAGCAGCGGTACGGGGCGGTGCGCGTCTTCGAGGAGGCCATGAGGTCCTTTCGGGGCGGAGGAGGGGGACGAGCGCGACGCTACGGGGGACCCCCGACACCGCCGCTCGTTCGAACGTGTCTTCGACAGTACAGTCCACCACCGTTGCCGCGAGCGGGGCGCGCCAGGCCGGGGGAGAGGTCGCGTGGAAGCCGTCTGTTGAGGAGCGTCGTCGCGGGGGAGCGGAGGCGGAGGATCGCGCCTCGGAAGACGACTCCCGAGCGCCGCTCCGTCGGCGTCGGACGTCTGCGGGAGACTGGGGGACATGCCCTCGACAGTGCACGTCCTCAAGTCCGGCCGCCCGCTCGGAGTCAGCTGGTCCGGCCCCGAGGGCGCCGAGCGGGTCGTCGTCCTGGCGCATCCCGCTCCCGGCTCCTCGGACTTCGACCCCGACCCGGAGGCGACCGCGCGCCACGGGGTGCGCCTGCTCTCGTTCGACCGCCCGGGCTACGGCGCCTCCTCCCTCCTGACCGACCTCGACCCCGCCGGAGCGGGCGTCGGCGCCAGCCCCGAGCAGGCCGCCGCCGACATCGCCGAGTACCTCGCGACCGTCGGCATCGCCTCCGTCAGCGTCGCCGGCTGGTCGGCGGGAGGCCGCGTGGCCCTCGCGCTCGCCGCGAACTACCCCGGCCTCGTGGAGCGCGTCGCCGTGATCGGGACGCCCGCTCCCGACGACGCCGTGCCGTGGGTCGGCGACGACAACCGCGCCGAGCTCGCCCGCCTCGCCACCCTCCCTCTCGACGAGGCCGTCCGCTCGCTCACCCGCACCCTCGAGGGCGCCTTCGGCCCGACCCCCGCCCTGGACGCCCTGCTCGGGATGCTCGGCTCCGGCGACGCCGACACCGCGGTGCTCGAGGCCCCCGGAGTCCGCGAGCGGCTCTCGCGCATGCTCGAGCGCGCCGCCGCCCAGGGCGCCCTCGGCATGGCCGCTGATCTCATCGGCTACGGCGTGCAGGAGTGGGGCTTCGCCGTCGAGTCCGCCGAGCCGCCCGCGCTCCTCCTCTACGGCGCCGAGGACGCGGTCGCCGGTCGCCGCCACGCCGAGTGGTACGCCGCCCGGCTGCCCGACTCCCGCCTCGAGGTCGTGCCCGGCCGCGGCCACCTGCTCGCGATCCCGGAGTGGGACCGCGTGCTCGGCTTCCTCCTCCCCGCCTGACGGCGGCCCGTCCGCTCGATTGGCGCGACTTCCGGCCGTCGCGTACACTCGACCCCGGTACCGTGTCCGAGCGGCCGAAGGAGCATGTCTCGAAAACATGTGTGGGCTTGCGTCCACCGTGGGTTCAAATCCCACCGGTACCGCCAACGAGAAGGCCCCCTACATCCCAGTGATCTTGCGGAAGTAGGGGGCCTTCACGTTAATTAGCCGGACGTGTGGCAACGTTTCAGGAGTTGCAGAAGGTCCTCGCGGAGGACGCTCCCACACCGGGCGTGGCGGTCAAGCTTCAGACCTTTACCCGGTTCCGCTTTGGGCCAGAAAGCTTCGGCGCCCGCCTCACAATTCGCAACGGCGACGCGGAGTTCCGAGACCGGATCACAGGAGTTCAAATCAAGGTCACCCGCGAGGACGGAGTCACCGCGACTCCGGCGATGGGGAAGAGGCAGAACGACCCTTCGCATGCCCTGTTAGACGTCGTTGTCGCGCTTGCAGACAGCACGCGCGCTCAGAAGCGCCTTTAAGTCACTTGCTGGGCCCGCGCTGAGCGATGCCCCTCCTCCGGAGCCTGGCAGGTAGGGGCGTTGTGCCCGTTGCCAGCTCCGTCGCCCTAACCGCGCTGCTACGATCGCCGATCACCGCGATCTCACAGGAACCTGCACCCGTTCGATCAGTACGCCCTTAAACGAAAAAACCCGGCCCACGAGGGACCGGGTGTGGATGAAACAAGCGTAGGGACCAAGATCATGTTTGGCAAGTTTCATGGCGAACGCGTCGCGGCCGCCTGCAGTTGTCACCAGCCCACCGGTTTTGTGTAACCACCGGCAGGGTCGGGGAGCTGGTTCCCGGTGTAGTCCCCAGCTCCGAGCTTGAGAAACCAGTGGTCTCCGACGCCGTCGGAGGCGTGACCAGCGAGCGCGCCGGCGTGACGAGCGTCGCGCGGATTGACCAAGCCGATGGGTACCAAGGTGCGAGCGGTCTGCACTGGGAAGCCGAGGTCGCTGTCGTTCGATACGACGACCGCAGCGTCGACTGATCCCCGCAGGATGTCAAGGAGCAGATGCGATGCAACGTTCACGTCGCTGCCCTTCTCTTCGTTGTGTAGGTAGGAGACGAGGAACCGCGCATCCTGAACGGCGTTGCCAGTGGGATCTTGGATCATGAGCGGCCACGCGGACGTGCTAACCACTGGCTTGCCATTCGGCCCCCGCGTCGCCAAAGCACTCGTCTTCACGCGTGAGACGTAGTTCCCGTACTCAATCCGATCGACGCTACGCGCCTTCACCAAAGCCTTCAAATACACGTCTTGATCCTGGGCTCCGGAGGGATTCGTTGTTGCGGCGATGCGTGCGGTGCAGTAGACGATGCGCTCAATGGTCGCGCCCGCCCAGCCCGCTTGAGCACCGACGAGGGCATCCGCAAGCCTGCGAACATCAAGCCACCGCCAGCCCGGTGCAGACCTACCACACTGCTCGCGGCCGCCGTAGTACAGGTTGTAGCCGTCGATGTAGACCCCTATGCGCATGGGATCACGCTAGAGGCCGATGCCCGGCTTTAGGTAACCCGTACGACGATGCAGACAAATTCACTAGCCAACTGAGATCACGAGGCGGCATAAAACTCGCTCGCGCGAATGCCGTCGAGGATCTAGAGAGCCTCCTGATCGGTCGGCCCGGAAGATGCCGCCTCAAGGCGTAGCTCCGTACTCGAGACGAGCTGGCGAGTGGTCTATCGACTCCCAAAGCACCGGCACGTTGCTACGACCGCCCTGCTTTCCGGCATCCAGGGCCAGGGCGACAGCGCGTTTGCGCCCCGTGTAGACGTTGGCAGCACCGCGACGCTGCACGCATTCGAGGTAACCGCTGAACAGTAGTCAGGGAGGGCAGTCAGGGGCAGTCAGATCCAGCACCACTTGGCGGCTGGGGAAGCGCTCGGATCGGGGACACTTCCGGCGGGAACGGTGCAACGAGAACACCGTCATGGAGAAGGACCTAACGGGTAGGAATGCCCTTGCTCGAACGCTCTCACTGATGCTCCCGGAATCCTCGCCGGTTCCGATACAGCAATACGTCCAATCCGTTTCAAGGGCGGTAAGACCTGAACCGTCTTCCGCGAGCATTGGATAGAAATCAACGTATGGATCGCCCTCGACGGAATTGATGAAGAAGGTAAGGACCGGCTTTCGGTACAGCGTCAGCATGCGCCCCTGGGCCGCGAGCGGCGAAGGGTCAGGCGTGGCAGCAACGCCGCAAATTCCCTCGAAAATGTGTGGCGCGGCAAGCTCACCTTATTCGTCTCCTGTACTCCTTTGGCGCGATGTCCCTGTTCCGCATGCGGATCGCTTGCGGTAACTTGGGGGCAACAGACAAGGGGACGTGTATGAGACGAGTGTCGTATGGAAGCCGCGGGCGACCGACGAATACGGCCATTAACCTTGAGGAGTTGGTCCTCATACTTCAAGGCGCGATCGAGTCCGTGGATGCCGAGCGTTTTGTGCTTGAGCGCGACGAGGCCGAGATCCCTCCGCAGTTGAGGACATTCGCGCGATCGAGTAGCTACGAGGTTTCGGTCGTTGGTCGCTTCCACACTTTGGCGCAGCGCTGGGCTGAGCGGCAGCGACTGTCGGCCTTCTGGGAGAGACCGGTCACGCACCGAGCGGAGGGATCGGGCCGCCAGCCGACCATTGACATCTCGCTTTTCGGGGCGCCTCCAGCTCCGGCCGCTCCCGGCGTTACACCGTCGCGGCGACGCGAGGTGCGACTGGAGTTTGGTTTCTTCAAGGTAGCCAGCCCACAGCGCGAACGGACAAGACGTGTAGATCACGCCAAGATCAAACTGGACGCCGAAAAGCTTCATCAGCTCATGGGCGAGACTGCTCCTGTTCCCGGGTTGTTTGAAGTCGAGAACTACATGCTCCTGTGGCGCATCGCGAACGAGCGCAACACCGGCAGTCGGCTTGACTGGCACCGGCGCGCCCTCACGGCGGCTGCCGCAGCGGCGGTGGCTGAGTCGAGCCGGGCGGGATTGACCATCGATCACCTCCTCACATCGTCGGTCGATCTCATTGCGGCGAAGACGAACGAGCATCGGGTCGCTTACGTTGGGGCTTTCCGAGTGAGCTGAGCGAATCGGCTACTCGACGGAACATCGACCATCCTCTGTGGGCAGGGCGATCGCCGTGGCAACGGACCGTTTGCCTCGTGCCAAGCGTTGCAGTCCAGGCCGCCATAACGTTCATAGGTCGATTGTGGCGCGGCTGACGCGGTCACCCTGAAAAACACGCCTCTCGACCCCAAATCGCAGATTACCGATGAGAACTTGCACTGCCGAGTTCATAGCGTATGGCCAGAATGAACCGCAACTTCAGCCTGCTCTAGCACGACCGGAAAAATGCAGATATCAACTTCTAACCCCTAATCAACCCGACTTCGGCGCGTCGCAAATCGGCGCCCTGAACCTGATGAATTAAACGGGACTACTGCCGAACCATCAACAGCGTCCTCGTCGGCCTGCGGTCGGCCTGTCCCGGTGACCTTCGCCCCCGATGCCGTCGAGAACCTCACCAAGATCCATCGGAAACTGTCGGCGATAACAGGTCGAGGGGAGGATGCGCCACTAGTGGCACATAGTTCAAATCCCACCGGTACCGCCAACGACGAAGGCCCCCTGCTTCCACGGAAGCAGGGGGCCTTCGTCGTTTCCGGCGAGCTCCGGCGGTCGCGACGTGCGGGTCAGCCGGCGCGGAGCAGCCAGGAGCGGCCGGCGCGCAGGGCCCGGTACAGGCGCGTGACCGCGTGGTCGGCCTCGGCCGAGCCGACGTCCGAGAAGGAGCCCGCCCCGCCCCAGAGCCCGAGCGCGTCGGCGGCCGCCGCCCGCACCTCTCTGCGGGTCGTCGCTCCGGCGAACAGCTCGTCGAGCCGGTCCGCGACGCGGGCCCGCGCGCCGTCCTGCTGCGACCGTGCGACGTCGCGCACCTCGGCGACGGCCGCCGTGATCTCGGCGAGCACAGCGGGGATCGTGCGGTCCATCCTCCTGAGCCTAGGAGCGGGAGCGCGAGCGCTGCGAGGCGGCGTGGGTCAGGAGCGTCGCCACGACTCCGACGAGCACGCCCAGCGCGGTCTCGAGCGCCCGGTCGCGCAGCAGCATGAGCTCGTCGACGGGATGCGCGAGCTCGACCATGAGGATCGCGAGCGGAGTGACGAAGGCGAGGGTCAGGCCGTAGTTGCGGCCGACGACGAGCTCGGCGGTCATCTGGAGGAGCACCACCACCACGATCACGGCGAGCGGGGAGAGCGGCAGGGCCAGGAGCGCGGCCGCGATCAGCACTCCGACGATCGTGCCGAGCATCCGGTGGCCCGCCCGCACGAGCCGGGCGCCCGCATCCGCTCCCGAGACGGCTGCGACGGCGGAGACCATCGCCCAGTAGGGGTGGCCCAGGCCCGTCGCGGTCGGGATGGTGCCTGCCACCAGGACGACGGCCCCGAAGCGGAGCAGGGCGGCGCGCGTCGCCGGACGGGCCGCCGCCGCGCGGAACGAGGTGCGCCACGGCGTCGGGGCGAGGCGGCGTGCGCGGGGGAGCGCGAGACCGCTCAGGCCGACGACGAGCGAGAAGGCGGCGGAGCCCGCGGCGAGAGCGACGGCGAGCGGGATCCGCGAGGGCTCGGACGGGACGGACGCGCACGCCGTGACGGCGAACACCGGGAACAGCGGGCCGGGCGGGTGCCAGTGCAGGGCGTCGCTGAGGTAGGCCGCCGCGACGGTCACGGCGACCACGACGGGGATGATCAGCCAGTCGCGGTGAGGAGAGAGGGAGACGACGGTGCCGAGGGTCACGGTGGTGACGAGGAACGCGGCTGCCGACAGCTGCATCAGCAGGCGCGGCCGGTGCGTGTGCTGGCGACCGTAGAGGGCCGTGAAGGCGCCGAAGGTCGCGTAGAGGGCGAGATCGGTGCGGCCGAGCGCCCAGAGGACGAGCAGCGGGACGGCGATCGAGACGCCGGCGCGCAGGGCGACGCGATGGGCGCCGGCGTGCGGGCCGAAGGCGAGGAGCTCGCGGGGGTGGGGCAGAACGGGGGTGGCGGCCATCGGGTCCTCTGATCGGGGTCCGAGCGGCGGCGGCCGGAGAAGTGTTTCACGGGTGAAGCAGATATACTTTACGTGTGAATCAGTCTGAAAGCCAGCCGGGCGACGCGGTCGACGAGATCAGGGCGGGCTGGGCGGTGCTGCGGCCCGAGCTCGACACCTCCGCCGTCGACGTCGTCGGGCGGGTGATCCGCGCCTCCGCGCTGATCGTGCGGGCGACGGAGGAGCTGCTCGCCGCCCACGGGCTGACTCGCGGCGAGTTCGACGTGCTCTCCACGCTGCGTCGCGCCGGCGCTCCGCAGTCGCCGACGACCCTCCGGACGATCGCCCTCGCCTCCGCTCCCGCGATCACCAAGCGCGTGCACTCGCTGGAGCGGCGGGGCCTGGTGCGGCGGGCCGCGAACCCGGCGGACGGGCGCGGCTCGCTCATCACGCTGACTCGCGAGGGGGAGGAGCTGGTCGACCGGGCCTTCCCCGAGGTGCTCGCCGCCGAGCGGGCGTTGCTCTCGGGGGTGCCCGCCGATCTGCGGGCGGAGGCGTCGCGCTCGCTCCGCGCGGTGCTCGCGAGCGTCGAGGCGGCCGCGAGCCGGTGATGCGCGCGGGGACCGCGAGGCGGCGGGCGCTCGCTACCGTGGTCCCATGCGCCTGACCTCGAGCTTCACCGTGCCGACGCGGCCGCCGGTGCTGCAGCTGGTCAAGACGGCGGCGGCCACGGTCGTCACCTGGCTCCTCGCCGGCGTCGTCTTCCCGGGGACGCTGCCCGTCTTCGGTGCGATCGCCGCGCTCCTCGTCGTCGCGCCGAGCATCAACCAGTCGTTCTCCAAGGCACTCGAGCGCTCGGTCGGCGTCATCATCGGCGTGATCGTCGGATCAGTGATCGGCACGGTGCTCGGCGGCGAGAGCATCATCGTTCTCCTCGCGATCGTGGCCGCGATCGCCGTCGGGTGGGCCGTGCGCCTGACCCCCGCCTCCGCGGTGCAGATCCCGATCAGCGCGATGCTCGTGCTCTCGGTGGGCGCGGTCACGCCGAACTACGCGCTCGACCGCATCCTCGAGACCCTGCTGGGCGCGGCGGTGGGAGTCGTCATCAACGTGCTCATCGTCCCTCCGGTCGTGCTGGCACCGGCCGAGCGGGCGATCGGAGACCTCACCGCTCAGCTCGCCGCCGCCCTCGACGACCTCGGCGACGCCCTCCAGGCCCCCGTCCCGCGACGCCGGCTCGACGAGCTCCTCATCAACGCCCGGTTGCTGCAGACCATGCAGAGCAAGGCGGAGGAGGCGATCGCGACCGGCGAGGAGTCCCTCCGCCTCAACCCGCGCCGCTCCGCCCACCGCGACCGGCTGCTGGCCCTCGACTCCGTCGTCCCGCGGCTGGGGCGCATCGTGACCCGGGTCCGCGGCATGACGCGGACCGTGCACGACCTCTACGACGACGAGCTCGTCGGGGAGCCGACGATCGCCGACATCGCCGTCCAGCTGCACCGGGCCGCCCACGATCTGCGGCTCCTCGTGCAGTCCTCGGTCGACGTTCCCGAGCCGGAGGCGATCACCGACGAGCTGCCCGCTCTCACCGCGCCGCTCGTGATCGCGACTCCGCATCCGCAGCACTGGATCCTGCTGGGGGCGCTCGCCGAGGACCTGCGGCGCATCCGCGAGGAGATCGTCGGCGCGGAGTCCTGACGGGCGGGCGCGGAGTGGCGTCGGCGGGAGGGCTGCTCTTGCTGCGCTCGGCGTCTCACGCCGCGCGACGTGCGGGTCGTGGTGGCCTGTGGTGGTCAGCCGTCCTGCTCGCCGTCCTCCCTCGATCCGCCGCCCTCGACGAGCTCGCCGTCGCCCGCGTCCGGAGCGACCTGGTGCAGTGCCTCCGGATCGCTCGCCTCGGCGTGGAGGGTCTTGCCCTCGGCGATGAGGGAGTCGTCGTCCACGAGGATCCCGGCCAGCTCGGTGATGCGTCCCCGGAGAGCGCCGATCGGGTCCTCGGTGGGCGCGTCCTCCTCGGAGTGGTCGACCTCCGAGTCGGGGTAGCGGCGGAGGGCGGCCTCGTCCCGGTCGGGCTGCGGCGCCCGCGCGTGCTCGACGCAGAGGCGGGCGACCTCCTCCGCGTGCGCATGCATCACGGAGTGGGAGGCGTCGGGGATCTCCCAGGCCCGCGCGTGCGGCATCGACCGGGCGATCTCCTCCGCCCACTCGCGCGGAACGAGCCGGTCGAACTCGCCGCGGATGACGAGGGCGGACGCGCGGATCCGGGGGACGGTCTCCTCGATCCGGTAGTGCATCATCTCGGGCAGCACGCGGGAGAACCAGCGCGGTCCGCAGAGGAGGTAGGCGCCCGCGGCGAGGATCGCGACCTTGAGGGGCTCGCGGACGCTCGACTGGGCGAAGCGGAGCGCGGCGGTCGGGAGGCGGCGCTCGTGCCGGTTCATCACGGGTCCGAGCAGGACGATGGTGGTCAGCTCCGGACGGCGCGCGGCGAGCTCGGCCACCACCTGCGTCCCCATCGAGTGGCCGAGGACGACGGGATCGTCGAGGCCGAGCTCGTCGATGACGGCGCCGACCAGCTCGGCGTAGTCGCCGATGTCCATGCGCCGCGCGTCGATCGGGTGCGGTACGCCGCCGAAGCCCGGCAGGTCGAGAGCGTGCACCGGACCGAACTCGTTGAGCGCGGGCGCGAGGCGCTCGAAGTAGGTGGCCGCGACTCCGATCCCCGGCACGAGGACGAACGTGCGCTCGCCGTCGCGCCCCACTGTGCTCACCCGCGCCCAGACGTCTCGGTGGTGCACCCGCTGGACCGAGACGTCGGTGCTGCGGGTGCGGCGGTGCGGATCCCGCCCCCGGGAGCGCGTGGTCGCGAAGACGTCGCGGACTCCGCGCCGCAGGGTCGTGGCGAGAGTGGGGAGGAGGTCGCTCGGGCGGAGCACGGGGCCTCCTTCGATCGGGGGAGTCGGTCGCTGCGAGCCTAGGCGCTCGCCGCCGGGCTCAGATCAGCATGTCGTCCGACCTGTGGAGGATCAGACGGGCCGGCCCGGTGTGGAGGACGCCGTTGGTCAGGGGGGCGGTGCGGACGCCGCCGCGCCTCCGCATCGCCCGGAACGCCCCGGGGGCGAGCACGACGTCCATCCAGGCGCAGGGGTTGGCCGGTCGTCCGCCCTGGAACTCGATCCGCTCCCCGCCCTGCTCGATCGCGAACGTGCGGCCGGCGAGCGCATCGACGTCGGCGCCGCGGACGATGATGTTGCGGCGGGCGTCGGCGGGGTCGAAGGGCCCTGCGCCGAGCTCGGCGGCGATGTGCTCGAGGGTCTCGACCGCGAAGAGCGTGATCGCCGCGGGGCGGTGCGCGCGCTGGGCGAAGAAGCGGTCGCCGACGATGCCGAGGCCTGCGCGGATGTCGATCCGCTCGGGCTGCTCGTTGCCCTCGGACGGCACCGGGCCATCGGCGGGGCGGCCCTCGTAGCGGTGCAGCGGAGAGACGACGAAGCCCACGAGCTCGATCGCGGCGGCCTCCATGAGCCCACGGTACGCCGTGAGGGGGAGCAGCGGCGTCCGCCCGTCGGAGGCTCTGCGGCGCGTTCCGGGACACCGCGACGGAGCCTGGGTTCTCGTGGCTGCGGCGGCGTCCCGAGACGGAGCCGTCTGCGCCGCCGCCGCCGATTCGCGGAGGGGGCTCCCGGCATGTATAGTCGTACCTCGTTGCGTGCGCCTCTGGCCCGCGCGATGGACTGCGCCCGTAGCTCAACGGATAGAGCATCTGACTACGGATCAGAAGGTTGGGGGTTCGAATCCCTCCGGGCGCACTCTGGTTGAGACAGAGCAGAACGGCCCGCTTCGGCGGGCCGTTCTCGTTTTAACGGTCGCTCGTTCCGGTGGCTGTCGGCGTCGGTCTCCCGGAGAGCGCAGGGCGTCGGAACGGCCGGTTCTCCGGCTCGCAGGACGCCTCTTCGCGCCGTCGACGGCGCCGACCGTCTTCCGCCCGCATCCGCGATCAGTCCGCGCCCGCGCTCGCGATCACTCCTCGCAGGCTCCGCGATCACCCGTCGCGAGCACGTCGCTCGGCTCTTCTCGCGCGCCGTTTCCTCCTCCACAGCGCCCATCTCGCGCCGTTCTCCACGGATGCAGCCGTCCCGGCCGCGGTGACGTCGAACCGAGCAATACTCTCCTTCCGTGGGGCTGAACGGTCGCCGCCGACGCAGTGCGCTCGGTCGGCAGAGGAGAGGACATCGGATGAGTCGAACGGAACAGTCGGGGCGGGACGAGCGCGGACGACCCCGAGCGCGGACGGCGCGAGCGCTGGTCGGCACGACGGCGGGCTGCGTGCTCGTGAGCGGGCTGCTGGGCGGAGGCCTCGCGCCGCCGCCCGCCCTCGCCGCCGACGGTCCTCACACGACGATCGAGAACACCCTCCTGCAGGGAGGCGCGACGAACGCCGGCGTGACGACCGTCTCGGCCTGGGTCCAGAAGGGCGAGACGCTCCGGGTGGACCTCCACCCGCTCCAGGCGGGCTCGGGGACCGGCGAGGGCGAGACCGGCGGCGGTACCGCCCGGGTGACGGCTCCGGGCGGAGCCGTCCTCGACGAGCAGGACTTCGCGCCCGGAGCGGCGCCCTCGGTGTCCGCCGGCGGCTCGTTCGTGGCAAACGAGACCGGCGTCTTCCAGATCCGGGTGTCCGACGACGACGTGACGGCGCCGGTGAACCTCGTCTGGAGCATCGGCGTCCAGGACGCGCGGGGCGCGGCGGTCGCGGGCCGGGTGTGGTCCGACTCCTATGCGATCCAGTCCGGGGCGAAGGAGTCCTACTCCTCGCCCGAGGAGCGGCGCTCCTCCTTCACCCTCCACGCCGTCACGGAGACGGGCGCCCGCTACGAGCTGGGGCTGCGCGGCTACGACGGAGTCGCCTCGACGGTCCAGGCCACGAACAAGGGCAACGTGAAGGTCGGGTCGTCCGATCCGTCCTATCTCTCGGTCCCCATGCCGCAGTCGAGCGAGGCGGGCGGCATCGGGGCGCAGTACGTCCAGGCGTCCGGACGCTCCGGGATCGACGGCCTGCAGACCTACAAGCTCTTCCTGGACCCGCCGTCGTCCGACCTGCCGGAGTCGATCGCTCCGCCCTACCAGGCGCCGACGATCGAGGGCCTCGCCTTCCGGCGGTCGTCCGCGGGCTCCGACGCGGGCACGCTCACGGGCGTCCTGGGGACGCAGCCGGGCACCGTCGTCGTGGACGTCGATGCGGACGGGGACGGCTCCTACGACGGCGAGCGTGACGTGCACCTCACCCGGATCGCGGGGACGACCGGTCCCTTCTCGGTCGACTGGGACGGACGGGACGCGAAGGGCGGGACGGTCGACGTGACCGACCCCGACGTCACCTTCCGCGCCTCCATCGGTCGCACGAACGAGTTCCACTTCACGCGGGTCGACGCCGAGACGTCCGCCGGCGGCGTGTCCGTCGTGAGGTCGACCGGCGGCGGCGACGACCCGTCGATGGTCCACTGGGACGACTCGCTCCTCGCCGGATCGAACTCGGAGCGGTACTCCGGCACCTCCGCGGTGACGTCCGGCGACGGCGGCACCGACTCGTCCGGCGGGGTGCACCGCTGGGAGGGCGACGACTCCGGGCGAGGCCGCATCCCCAACGCCAACGACTCGGTGCACGGCTCCTACGGCGACCTGCGGGCGATCGACGACTGGGCCTACGGCTCGGACGGTGCGGTCACGGTCGCACGCCTCGATCCGCTCGCGCCGCACGTGACCATCGCGAAGACCTCGTCGGTCGACTCCGCCACTCCGCTGCTCCGCGGCGCCCGCGTGCCCTACCGGGTGACGCTGACCTCGGACGGGACCGGGGACTACTCCGACGCCGCCGTCATCGACTACCTCGACAAGGGCGTGCTCGACGACGCCGAGCTCGACTCCGGCTCCCTCCGCGCCTCGCAGGGCACGGCCACGATCGATGCGGAGACGGGCCGCATCTCCTGGGCGGCCGGCAGCCTGCCTGTCGGGGCGACGGCCGAGCTGACCTTCGACGTGATCGTGACCGGCGAGGGGGACCGCGCGCTGACGAACACGGCCTGCCTCGCCGATGCGCCCTTCGCTCCCGCCTCGTCCGGCACGGGGACCGACGCGAACCCCTGCGCCACCGTCCCGCACGACATCGGCGAGGGGTCGCTCCTGATCCGGAAGACCGCGTCCCAGGCGAGCGCCGAGCACGGCGGCACGGCGGGCTTCGACATCGTCGTGGCGAACACCGGAACGGTCGACGCGACGGACGTGACCGTGACCGACGTCCCGACGCTCGACCACCTGCTCGAGGCGACCATCGAGAACGGCGCCGGAGGAACGCAGCCGGCCACGGAGCCCGTCACGGGTCTCGACATCCCCGCCGGCGGTCAGGTGTCGCTGCACGTCAGCGGCCGGGTCGCCGACGGGTACGACGCCGCGACCCTGCCCAACCGCGTCTCGATCACCCACCAGCCCGAGGGCTTCGACCCGCCGACGGTCGAGAACGCCTGCGCTGACGATGCGACGTCGTCCTGCGCCGAGATCCCGGTGCCGCCCGTCGAGGGAAGGCTCTCCATCGAGAAGACGGCGATCGGGAATCAGGTCGACCACGGCGGGCGTGCCGGGTTCCGGATCGTGGTCGCCAACGAGGGGGCTCGGCCGGCGGACGGGGTGACCCTCACCGACGTCCCCGAGCTCGCGCACCTGAGCGACGTCACGATCTCCCGGGACGGCGGCCCGGCGTCGTCCGACCTGACTGTCGAGAACCTGTCTCTGGCCCCGGGAGCGTCGACGACGTTCACCGTGACCGGACAGGTCGCCGACGGCGTGGACGCGTGGACCATCCCCAACCGGGCGCGCCTGACCGAGGTCCCGGAGGGCTTCGATCCGACGACCGTCCTGCACCCGTGCGCGGACGACGGCGGAGCCAGCTGCGCCCAGGTGGCGGTGCCTCCGGTCGGACTCGTGCCGACGGTGCTCGCCTCGACGGGAGCGGCGGCCGGGCCCCTCGCGGCCGGAGCCGGCGCTCTGCTCCTGGCCGGCGGCGCCCTGACGGCGCTGCGCCGTCGCTCGACCCGCACCTCGTGAACCGGAGCCCGGGCCGCTGCAGCGCGGCCCGGGCTCCCGGACCCTCTCCTCGAAAGGCACTACTGCATGACCGAGCACGGCCTCCCGTACCGCATCACCGAGCGCTTCCCTCTCCCCGATGGACGCGTCGGCGTCAGCACCTGGTGGTCCGCCGATCCGGAGCAGCTGGAGCAGCAGCTCCGCACGCGTTCCGGGCATCCGCATCCCGAGAGGGAGCCGGTCCGGAGACTGCACCTCGCGACCGCGACGATCGTGCTGATCGAGGAGCGGACCGCGGGAGGCTTCCGCCCGCTCGACCCCCACCTCCGAGCCCGCACCGATCCGCGCTGGCGCCGGGCTCTCCTGCGGTCGCGCAGGTCGGCCCGGCTCCGACGGGTCATCGGTCCGCGGGACCTGCCGAGGACGGATCCGCCGGTCGAGGTGTCACGGCACGTCGATGCGACACGTCGAGTGTGAAGGAGGCGGGCGGAGAGCTCGGCACCTGATGCGCGGTGAGGGTCTCCCCGCAAGGACGCCGTCGGGTCAGGCGGCTTCCTCGAGGTCGTCCTCGACTGCGACGGGCGCGTCGACCGGGGCGCACGGGGGAGCCGACTCGGCCGGGGGCGCCGAGGCCGCGATGCGCGAGCGCTCGAGCCCGGCGAGGAGCACGGCGAAGGCCTCCTCGAGCTCGGCGGTGTCGCGGAGCAGGACGCGCTCACCGCTCGTCGGATCGAGGCGGACCGTCCGGTAGGCCGGGCGGGGGAGATCGGAGACCAGGGTGATGATGCCGAGGACGACGCCGCTGCGGCGGGCGCGCGCGGTCCAGCGGTTGGCGTGGGTGCGGAGAAGGATCATGACCGGGGCCGTCCTCGGTGACGTGGTGCAGGAGCGGGGGGAGGGGGGTGTCGCTGGCGGTGCGGGGATCCTCTCGAAGCTTGCTGCACGAAGGGCCTCCGCTTCCTGTGCTTGACAGCAGAGCCGAGCAGCGGTCACCGGCGCCGGGTGGCCGCCGCGGCGTGCAGGGCCCGCAGGAACTCGGGGACGACCGGGTTCCCGGTGTCGCGGGCGAGCACACCGATCTCACGGCTCGCGCCCGGATCGTCGATCGGGATCTCGCGGACGTCGTCATCGACCGAGGACGGGCTCGGCGGCAGGATCGTGAGTCCGAGACCGGCTGCCGCGAGTCCTCGGGCGGCGCGGTAGTCGCCGACCTCGAACGCCGGCACCGGGTCGCGGCCGTCCACGGCGAGCAGGCGCCGGGCCGACTCGTGGAGGCCGTAGCCGGGCGCCAGCATGATCAGGTCGAGGCCGCGGAGGTCCTCGACCGTGACCGAGCGCCGCGAGGCCAGCGGATGACGGGAGTCCACGACCGCGAGGAGAGGCTCCGAGTAGAGGGTCGTCGTGGTGGTGCCGGGGAGATCGGGCGGATCCGCGACGATCGCCAGCTCGGACTCGCCCTCCGCCACGGCCCGCAGGCAGAGCGCTCGGGAGCCGTGCCGGAGCCCGAAGCCGACCTGCGGCCAGCGGCGGCGGAACCGGCGGATCACATCCGGCACGAAGCTCTCCCCGAGGAGCGTCTGGAAGGCGAGGTCGATCCGGCCGTGCTCCACGTCGCCCGCCTGCCGCACTTCCGCGAGGCCGGCGCGGATCACCGACATGCCGTCCTGAGCGGCCTCGGCGAGACGGGTCCCCGCCGCCGTCAGCACCACCCCGCGGCCCTCCCGGCGGACCAGGGGGGTGCCGACCAGAGCGGACAGCCGGGCGAGCGACCGGCTCGCGGTCGGCTGCGGGATCCCGAGCTCGGCGGCCGCCGCCGTGACGCTCCCGGTCTGGGCTACCGCGACGAGCAGGGGCAGGAGGCGGAGGGTCGCGGGCCAGTCGTCGGACACGCCACCACCCTAGATCCGGACATGACCAGAACGCATGAGCAGTACGAGAAAGGGCATTAGTCATGCACCTGCAGGCGGTCTACCGTCGGAATCATGAGTACCGCCGCACGCCTCCGACCGATGCGCGCAGCGGCGCCCTTCTCGCAGCGGCGGCTGACCATCGCCCTCCTCGCCGCCGGAGTCGCGACCTTCGCCGAGCTCTACGCCGTGCAGAGCGTCCTCCCGCAGCTCGCGCGGGAGTGGGCCCTCGCCCCGTCCGACGCTGCGCTCACCGTCTCGGCCGCGACCCTCGGGCTGGCGCTCTCGGTGCTGCCGTGGGCCTCGGTGGCCGAGCGCATCGGACGGCTCGAATCCATGCGGATCGCGGTCCTCACGTCCGTGGTCCTGGCGCTGCTCGCCTGCGTCGCCCCGACCTTCGAGCTCCTCCTCGTCCTGCGCTTCCTCGGGGGAGCGGCACTGGGTGCCGTCCCGGCCCTCGCCGTCGCGGCGATCCACGACCGGGTCGGAGGCGCCGGAGCGACGGCCGCCGCGACGGCGTACGTCTCCGGGACCACGATCGGCGGTGCCGCCGGACGACTGCTCGCCGGACCGCTCGCGGCGGCGCTCGGATGGCGCGGCGCACTGCTCGTCGTGACGGCCGTCTGCGCGGCGGCGGCGATCGTCTTCGCCGTGCTCGCGCCCCGGGGCGGCGGCGCGCGCGAGGCTGCTCCCGGCGGCTGGCGAGGGAAGACGGCGCAGGTGCTCCGCGATCCGATGCTCGTCGCGATCGCGCTGCAGACCTTCATCGCGGTCGGCGTGTTCGTCGCGGTCTACAACTACCTGGCGTTCCGGCTCGAGGCGCCGCCGTTCGCACTCGCACCCGCGCTCGTCTCCCTCCTCTTCGCCGCCTACCTCGCGGGAACCGTCTCCTCCCGGCTCGCGGGGAGATGGGGTCCGCGGATCGGTCCCCGCCTCGTCATGCGGATCGGCGTCGCCCTGATGATCGTCGGACTGCTGGTGATGCTCGCCGAGAACGTCGCCGTGGTGATCGCGGGACTCCTCGTCTTCACGGCCGGCTTCTTCGCCCTGCACGCGACCGGCGCCGCCTGGACGGGAGCGCGCGCGGCTCCGGCACTCCGAGGGCACGCCGGCGCGGTCTACACGATCGCCTTCTACGCGGGTTCGGCCGTCGGCGGCTGGCTCCTCGGCCTGGCCGTCGGAGCCGGTGGCTGGCCGGCGCTGACGGCGGTGACGATCGGCCTGCTGCTCGTCGGAGCGGGGATCGTCAGCCTCCCGTCGCGCACCACCGCGGCCGGGCGCTGAACCCCCGCCTCCGCCGACCGCACCCCGAGCTCCGTCCGGCACCTCCCCGCAACGGGCGAGGTGCGACATGATGGCCCGACTGCACGAAGCGGGGGACGGCATGGCGCGGAGAACCGGAGCGGACGGCTCCCCACGCGAGAGCGGCGGGACGGACGAGGGCGGCACCGACCCGCGCTACCACGCGGGCTTCCAGCGCGGCTACGACGGACGCGAGGCCGAGCGGCGTGGCAGCGGCGAGGAGCGCCTCCGCTCCCCGTTCCTGTCGGGCGGGGCCGCGGGCACCGGGCGCTCGGCCGGCCGGAGAGGCGGCCTGTCCGCTCCCGAGCACGAGGACGTGCGATCGGTCGGCGGCCCGACGGGCTCCCGAGCCTCCGGCCGACGGACGGCTCCGGAGCGCGAGAGATCGGCGGTGCGGGCCGTCCCGACATCCGCGGAGCCGACCGCGCCGCGACCCGCGGAGCCGACAGTCCCACTCCCGACCGAGCCGACCGTCCCGCTTCCCGCCGAACCCGACTCCGCTCCCGGCGACGCGGCACCCGACTCCGGTGACCACCGCGACGCGACTGACGCCGACCCCCGCCCCGCTGTCTCCACTCGCCGCATCGCCGGAGCCCTGGCGGTCGTCGGCGCCGTGAGCGTCCTCGTCGGACTCCTCGCCCTCTGGAACAGCTCCCACAGCTGGTACGACTACTCGCCGTCGCAGAGCGCCTTCGGGCCCGAGCAGTACCTCCGCGTGCTCAGCGACAACGCGATCGGACCGTTCCTCACCGTCGGCCTGATCGCGCTCGGCCTGGCGGTCGTGGTGCCGCTGCTGAGGGCTCCCCGCCGATGACGCGGGTCCGCCTGCTCTGGGCCGCCGCGATCGCGGTCACCGTCGTCCTCTGGGCCGCAGTGCTCGCGCTCCCGGTCGTGGTCCTCCTGCTGCCGAACCAGTACCAGGGCGACTCGATCACGGTCCCGCCGGAGCTCTACGTGCGGCAGGCGCTCGCGATGGTCGCGCCGCCGCTCCAGACCGCCGCCCTGGTGATGCTGGGGGCGCTGATCGTCGTCGCGGTCGCGCGGCGTTCGCCGGCGAAGGCCCGTACGACGGAGGCGGCGAGCGGCTGGGACGACGCCGTGCTCCTCGACCCGGACGGCCGCGAGCAGCACGGGACGGGCCCCGCAGGCCACTGAGCATCCGCTGCTCGATCGGAATCCGCCTCCCGGGAGCACCCGCTCATCCCCGGTCGGAAGCCGCTCCTCCGGACGCACCCGCCCCTCACGCCGACAGCAGCTGGAACCGCTCCCGCGCCGCTCCGCCGGCGACGAGGTCCGCGAGCAGCTCGCCCAGGACCGGGCCGAACGTGAAGCCGTGCCCCGAGAAGCCGGTCGCCAGAGTCACGCGTCCCACGCGGTCGAGCACGAAGTCCTCGCCGGGCGTGCTGTCGTAGAGGCAGCTGATCGGAGCGGCGCTCGCCGCGTCCACGCCCGGGATCCACTCCGCGACGTAGCCGACGAGGCGGGCGAGCGCTCCGGGCTCGGGCTCGAAGGTGCGCTCGTCCGGATCGACGACGACTCCGGTGCTGTGCTCGCCCACCTTCACCCCGACTCCGGGCGTCGCGAGCCCGTAGGCGACGGGCAGGCCGACGCGGTGGTGGGCGAAGCTCGGCCAGGAGTCGAGGGGCAGGTCCGTCGCGAAGTGCGCGGGCTGCTCCTGCGTGACGCGCAGCGGAGGGAGGCGTCGGCCGGCCGCGCGGACGAGACCCTCCACGAGCGGCGGCGTCCAGGATCCGCCGGCCACGACGACCGCGTCGGCGTCGAGGGCGCCGTCGGTGGTCAGCACGCGCACGTCGTCGGCGCGCTCCTCGATGCCCAGCACTCGCGTCCGCGTCCGGAGGACGGCGCCGCGTCCGAGGGCGGAGTCGAGCATCGCGTCGATCGCGGCCGCCGCGTCGAGGCGTCCGCCCTCGGGGTGCAGCAGGACGTCGGTCTCGAAGCGGAGTCCCGGCCAGCGCCGCTGCGCCTCGTCCGCCCCGATCCGCACCACGGGGATCCCGTCGCGCAGGAGGACCGTCTCGACGGCGGCCAGGACGGCGGGGTCGCCGTGGTCGATCGCGCCGACCGGATGCAGCAGGCGGCGGCCGGTCTCGGCTTCGAGCCGTGCCCAGGCGCGCCCGGCCCGTCCGGTGAGGGCGCGTTAGTCGTCCTCGAGGTAGCCGCGGCGGAAGATGCGCGTCTCGCCGTGGGACGAGCCGCGGTCGTGGCCCCGCTCGAACTGCTCGACGAGCACCACGCGATCGCCGCGCTCGGTGAGGGCGCGGGCTGTCGCCGCTCCGACCAGGTCGGCTCCGACGACGACGACCTCTCGGGTCACGGGGTCTCCCGGGAGGCGCGGCGCACGCCGAGCAGGACGACCAGGCGGAGGAACCCGACGAGTCCCATGCCGATCAGTGCGGCGATCAGCATCAGCACGGCGACACCGGCCACCCAGGTCGTGTCGCCCGTCACCGACTGCGCCGCGAACTCGGTGCAGAACAGCGCCAGCCCGGCGTAGCTCAGGATGAGGACGGTGATCGTCCCGGGGCGGCGGAGGCGCTGCGCGGGCGTCCGCCAGAGGGCGGGCGGCTCGAGCCAGCGGCGCAGCAGCCGGATCACGAGGGTGCCGACCAGGCCGAGGAAGCCGGCCGCGATCAGGATGATGCCCGCGCCTCCCAGCCCCGACGCCTCGACGCCGGCCAGCTCGAGGGCGATCCCGATCGCGACGCCGACGGCTCCTGCGCCGCCCGCGATCATCGCCGCCCACACTCCGAAGCCGCCGCGGAGGACGCTCTCGCGCTCGGCGCGGCTCGGGTCGGCGTCCCTCGGGCGCTGCTGGCGCGGCCGGATCGGCGCGGGGGGAGCCGACGACGGCGCTGCTGCCGGAGCGGCCGCGGCCTCGGATACGCCCCAGACCGGAGCGGCGTCCGGCGTCTGCGACTCGATCACGTTCTCGCGCACCGGCACGTAGCGCAGCGGCGCGTCGATCCGCACCTGCGGGCGCCCGCGCACGACGATCGTCGCCCCCAGGTCGGCCCCGCGCTCCAGCGCGACGGGTCCGAGGAGGAGCCCGACCGCCGGATCGATCCGCCACGCGTCCGACCGGGGAGCCGACCCGTACCACTCCGCTGACACGGCTCCGCCGAGGTCGACCGAGATCGGCAGCCCGTCGCTGTAGCTCGTCACCGGCACGAGCGACCGGCCGGAGTTGCGCACCCGCACGCCCACCCGCCACCAGTCGTCCCCGGCGTGCGTCAGCCGCACCTCGACGTCGACCAGCGACGCCGGCACCGCCCGCCGCCGTCCGATGACCACCGCGACGACAGCGAGCCCGGCGATGACCAGCCCGCCGAGCAGGCCGACCACTCCGATGAAGATCTCCATGGGAGCAGTCAAGCAGGCGCGGGTCGCCGACGCGGGCGCGACGAGGTGGCCTCCGGGAGACTCGATCCCGGGCGTCGACGCCGTCGCTCCGCGCGGCCGCCCCGTGCCCGACGCTCCGCCCGACCGTCGAGCCCGGAGCGGGTCACTCCGCATACTGAGGAGGCGCGTCGCGTCGACCGCATCGCGGGTCTCGTCGCAGGAGGGGTCGATCATGCGCCACTGGCCTACGTCCCCCGTGCGCCGGCGCCCTCGTCGACGGGCTGGTGCGATCCTCGCTCTGCTGGGGGCTGCGGCGCTCGCCGTCGCAGCCGTCGCACTGTCGGACACGGCGGGAGGAGGCGGACCGGAGGCGGTGTCCTCCTCGGCCGGTGCTTCTGCGGCGTCGAGCAGTCCCGCGGCTCCCGCGTCGAGCAGCCCCTCGACGGACGTCGGGCCGTCCACTCCGGAAACGGAGCCGTCCGCTCCGTCCCTCGCGACGCTGGCCGCTCTCGCCTCGGTCGAGGGCCCCGCCGCCGTCCCCTACGACCGCGACCTCTTCGGGCAGGCGTGGTCGGACGTCGACCGCAACGGCTGCGACACCCGCAACGACGTCCTCGGCCGCGACCTGCTCGCCCCTGTGTTCAAGCCCGGCACCCGCGACTGCAAGGTCCTCACCGGCACCCTGATCGACCCCTACGACGGCACCTCGGTCGCCTTCGTCTCCGGGACCGACACGTCCCGCCTCGTGCAGATCGACCACGTCGTCGCCCTCGGCTGGGCCTGGCACCACGGCGCCTGGTCGTGGACGGACGACCAGCGCCTCGCCTTCGCAAACGACCCCGCGAACCTCGTCGCCGCCTCCGAGCAGACCAACCGCGCGAAGAGCGACGCCGGCCCGGGGGAGTGGCTGCCACCGGCCGCGGAGCTGCGCTGCGGGTATGTGGAGCAGTTCGTGGAAGTGCTCAGCGTCTACGGGCTCGGGATCGGGGTAGAGGACCGCGCGATCGCGGAGGCCGCACTCTCATACTGCTCGCTGTCCGGCATGACCCCCAGAGCGGATCGCCTCACTCGAATACCCTTCGCGGAAACAATGACTTCGAAAAGCCGTCAGCTGAAAAAAGGCCGACACTTTCAGGTCGACCGTGCCCCCTGGGAAGGACGCGAAACCGCAGGGAAACCTTTTTCGCATACAAGGCGCTCGCCGGTTAGAACATCGCAACCGATGATGAATACACTCAATTTAGAAGTGAGAGCCCACCACCGTCAACCACCGCTAATAATTGTCAAGAATCCTAATCCTCTCGGGCCCCTTCCGCCACAGCTATGAAGTACCGCTAGCTGCCAGGGCCTCAGCTTCTGATAGCTTGATGATTAGTACGAATCCGCACGAAGGACGCCACCTTCCTTCATTCTGTCAAGGACACGCAGAAGCACCGCAGCCTGGCGCTCCGTGGGCACACGGCCCTGGCGTAAGCCGAAGCTCTTGACTAGGTCGCTTTCCGTGGGAGAAATCGGCACTCGATCGCTGGCCCGATAGATTTGCTCCCATACGACCGCTTTGACTGAGAGAATTCGCGTAACAGCTTCAAAACCTGTATCCATCGCACGCTGGTTGCGCTCCTCAATAGACCTTTGCCGTTCGTCCTCGGTCCGCATCAGGTCGTCCACAACGCCGTCGGCCAGACGCAATGGAATTTTTTTGAAACCCTCCCAGCAGGCAGGTTGCTTCGCCCACTGCGTCACATTCGCTTGCGGCCGCCCGCTATCGGTGAGGTAAATCTGAGCGGCTCGAGAAACGTCTAATAGACTATTTAACGTGGCGTCGGAAACATGCTGGTCACGCCAAACCTTCTCGAAGTCAAACTTTGCATTGAACTGCGCATCAATCTGAAAAGCGAACCGAGACACAGCGTAGGCTACTATGTTTGCGAGGTAACCTCGAGACTCTTTGTACCAACCTTGCTTCGCGACTTCGGCGCGAAGACGTTCGTACATAATCGCCTTGGCAACTCCGGAGCGGAAGTAGCCGTCATTGTAAGCGTCAGAACCCCGTCCGTTATCTTTTGCCCAGACGTCGTCGACCCGTAACGCATACTCGGCAAAGACAGATTGGGCACCCTTGCTGACTAGATCCGGATGTTGACTCCAGCAATAGATATATTTAGCCCAGTCAGTCTTCGTGATTTTCTGACTTCGTGGGAACTCAAGTTCAAACTTCGCTTGCTCACCGGCAGGACCGCGTGCGATGCGATCATTTTCCCATTGTCCTCGGGCGCGCTCGTAGAACCAGCCGGTTTGGTACTGCTGTCCCTCCTGGGAAGGAGCCTTAAGACGACGACTAAGTTGCTCGAGTCGAACGTGAAAAGCGTGCGTCGAGAAGAGGTCGGCAGAACTTACTCGGTTCTGACTGTTCGCATATTTGGCGACCGCCTGGACGACAGAAGAAGAATCAGCGTCGCTGACCGTCACCAACTTCATCTGTATCGAAACGCCGTCGACCCTTCTGCCTTTTTGGGTCCGCAGAAAATGTGCAAGAGAGGCAGTTGTCTGCCCGCCATTGACAATCTGCCATTGGTCGATGCTTCGAATGGTCGTTCCTTCTTCCGAGCGACCTAAAGTAACACTTGAGGCGGTTGTTGTTAGCCCATTATTGTAAGCAAGAAAGCGCTCTGGTTCTTGAGCAAGCGTCGCTTGAATTCCTCGATTCACTTGCCCGCGTGCGCTTAGGAAGGTTCGCACGTTCGACTCGAGGAGCAAACTACCGTATTCTTCAAAAATTTCAGCAAGAAGGACAGCCGGAAGGACAGCCAAGTACGTTCGCGTCGAGCTGTCCTCACCAGGTCCTATAAGACACGGAAGACCGGCTGGTAACCAAGAAGTGAAGTCAATGTGGATATCTTCGCTGCCCCGTTCCGGGTGGCCGGCGGCAAGAATTCGACGCTGATCCCAGATTTCGTAACTAGTTTTCAATCCAGCTGTAGTGCCACTTTCTATAACGCGGATCCGGTCGCTCATAATTCCATCGGTGATCAATATCACGCGAATCTTGGCGATACGGCCGCTCAGCAGTTGCTTTGCAAAGTACTCAGCATGCGCCCACTCCCTAGAGGACATCTCCAAATGAGAAGCCAACCAACCGCTGGTCGCATCCTCGATGAAATTTGTCGCTCGATCCGCGACTTCTTTCGCGTCTAGCCTCGCCAACCTTGAATCGCTTCCGTAATAGCGCCCGGCGAGGACAACAAGAGTTTGGTCCACGGCGCTCTCAGCGTAACCGAGCAATTCGAGGCGCCGACCATTGGATCCGCTACATCTAAGGGGCTCAACGCTCAGATTGGCGACGACTTCAGCATCCTCTAATCGACGGCCGAACACTGTTGCAAACGCGTCTTCTACAAAAGACCCGTCTCCAGCTGACGCTTCCACCGCTATCTCGTTCCGGAGAACATCAATGTCTTCGGTCATAAGTCCACCACCTCCTCTATTAAACTCTCAAATGAGCGCTCATACGCAGTGATTCGAGCGAGCTCAAGAGAGTATCGAACATCAACAATTCCCGCGGGTACCGAGTCGAGTTTGAGGTGAGGGAAGTTATCCGCTACGCGGAAGGAGCTCCACGCCCCCACCTCAAAAGAATACTGGTCGTACCACTCGTCTGAAAGATCGAGAGATAGAGCCTGAAGAGCAGCCTCCCACAAGTCACGCGCTTGGGTGCCTCCGTCGCCTATTAGTTTCCCGAGCATCCGAGCGTAGGGTCGGAAAAAAACGGCCTCAGTTGATACCGACGCTTCGATCGGCAAAACAACAAGATCGAGTTTACCTTTCGACGGGACAAGTTGTCCCGCCGAGGAAACTCGTATAGCTATTGGTGGCTGATGAGTCGATTTTATTTCAATCCCACGGCCGTCCGGGAAAGTAAAGTCGTGCAAGCCGAGACCGAGCTTCGCCCAGGGCCCACGCCATGCGCTGACGGCCTCAGTCGAATTCATTCCGCCAGAAATGATCGCTTCGAGAAATCGAAGCTCCGCAAATGTGCCCCGAACCATCGAATCCGTCAGTCGGCCTCGCCGCCGACCGATGAAGCGCCGGTAGTCATCTACCGCCTGTACCAGCGCAAGAACGCCGGCTTCCGGAGTCCCAGCCGAAGTGACTTGCTCCAGAACATACTCGGCGAGTTTTAGAAATAACCCTGAGATACCTGATTCGGTTGCAGTGATACGAATGTAGTCGTTCTCACCGCTTCTTTCAGTTTTCACGGTAAAGCCCTGGCCATCTTTGATGGACTGATGGGGAGCAAGAGATGCCCGGATAAAAAATGCCGCTTTCCCGTTATCGTTGACGGCGGCAGACATAAACGGAATTTGCGACAGGACGATCATTCGATCATGTCCAGCGTCCAATACTTTCGC
The DNA here is from genome assembly GCF_002932195.1 of Rathayibacter sp. AY1C4. Taxonomy (NCBI): domain Bacteria; kingdom Bacillati; phylum Actinomycetota; class Actinomycetes; order Micrococcales; family Microbacteriaceae; genus Rathayibacter; species Rathayibacter sp. AY1C4. The sequence continues at coordinate 128,022 of NZ_PSWE01000007.1, forward strand.
GAACTCATCGCGCAAAGCGAGCCCATTCATTCACTCTCCCCCGATTCGATCAAGTCGTCACCTGTATCCTCAACATATCCATGCAGTGCACGCCAGTAAACCTGATTCACCTTGTAGGTTCTCGAAGTTGCGCTTGCACTTACAATTTGCGATTGAGTCATCTTCGGAAAAGCAATTGCGACAGCAGTTCGACTGAAGCCGGCTTCAACTGATTGGTACTCTGGATCATGCGGCAGAGCAGGAGATTTCGCAGTCACGGCATATATCAACAGCAACGGGTGGTCAATACCCGCCAAAAAGGCTGCTTGCGACGTGACCGGCGGGCCGTCAGACGTTCGCGTTAGTTGGCTTTCGATCGCATCATATTCTTCTTGAATGAGTGAGCGACCGAGGTCGTTTGCCGATGATAGTCGCCGACGGTCGAGGCGGACATGCTTTTGATCTTTATGTCGGCCCAGGTTGTTGCGCACACTCATTTTGACCGGAATGGCCGGTCCAAACGGGAAGCTCGGTTCCTCGCCCCCGTTAACAATGACTACCTGCCACCGATTGCTGCCAGGCGTTACCCGGAGTGCGTCAGCAATCGGAGGTGTCTTTCCATCGAGGCGTCCAAAACGCGTATCGAAACGATGCGACTCAAAGGTGCTAAAGAATTTCTCAATATGCTCAGGTTCCACATTGGTCCAGGACGTATATCCACCAACAGTCTTTACGGCGTTCGCCATTGCAAGCGCGTCGACGAGAGTTTGTACCGACGCACGATTCGTCTGTTCAATCTCGTCGTTTCCAGAAAGATCATGAGATTCGACAAGTCGATTTTGCCAAACGGTGGGACCGATCTCAATCGTTTTTGAGTCCCTTCCCTTGTTCGAAGCGACAATGTCAACGCTATCTGGGTGAACGCGTATGCGCAGACCAAAATCGCGCGGAGTCAAGCTTCGCGCTTTCATATCTACGAGAGCTTCCCTGAGTTCTTGCATGACTTCCGCGGAGTGCCTGAAGTCAGCTCGAGTGCTTTCCGGCATCCATATGCGTACGAGATCACTGTAGTTCTGTCTGTACCCGAACCAACGGCCCATCTGCATAAGAGTGTCCATCGTTCGGGGTTCGCGAACAAAATAACTTACTTGAAGCCCGTCTAGCGTGAGCCCGCGTGAGAGGATATCGCCGCCCACGACGATCCTAGGTTGCAGATCGTCGAGCTTCCTTTCGGTGCGGCTCATGGCTTTCCGGCGAGCGGCACGATCCTTTGCGGTGTCGCCATTGACTAGATCGACCCGTACTTCCGAGACCATTGTAGTCAGCTGCTCGGCGACATCTCCCCATTTCAGGTCTGTAACGTTGGCGAAGTTCTCGTTCCACGTTTTTTCAATAAAACGGGCCAGATCGCTTCTCGCCTCGGTCTCCCGCTTAAACTCTCCAAGTACTGTGGTGGCAACTTCGCTGACAAAAAGTTCCTCCAGCGCGGCAACACTTCGCTCCACGCTCTTAAAGCGCGAAATGTTGATGAGCATTGAGGCCGGCTTTACCGCCCCGTCCCTTATGCGTCTAACCGCTGTTCCGATTATAAATTCAATTGTCGCTACCTTCAGTGACAGGGGAAGCTCACTAACGGGATGGTGGTTTTTGTGCTTGATTGGGATTAGAGCGATACAATCGGCGACTTCGGTTTTTACACTTGGGTGGTTCGACCCGCTAAAGTATGTAGAGATTCCTGAATAGGTGTCAGGCGGGTATGTCACTCGAATGTAATCGCTCGGGAACAAGTCGTTCAAGACAGCACCGTCGGGCTCGAGCTGCTCCTCCCCTTTTCTTACTTTTTCAACAAACTCGAACGACGCTTGGTCATCGATGAAAATATTCGCGAAGGGAGTCGCTGTTATCGCGAGATAGGTGCTTTTGGTTGAGACGTCCAGCAACGCACGAATCGCGCGATTCACGCTGGTGGGATCGATCTTCTCTCGAGTATTCGGGCTACCCCAGTCGGATTCATCATCGATAACTATTAGGGGTATGTCGAGCCGTCCCCCTGGGGCTTGGCTCTTGATGTAAGTGCGGATATTTTCTAGGAGGGACGGATTCTTTTTGGTTATGAAAACAGTTGGCAGTCCGCCATCGACCCACGTTATGCTTGATCCGCGTTTTGCTTTAGAGAAATCGTGTCGCACAGTCGTCATCAAGTGAGCACGCAGATCCGACAGCTCACCAATTCCTACACGACGAATTGCAGCGTTGCTAATGCCGTCCTCCCAGGTCTCAGAATCAATACCGAGAAGATCGGTATCGAACCTTGCCTGCGTTTGTTGACGGAGATCTTCAGTGTGACCGCCAATCACCACGACTACTCCGTAGCCGAAGTCGAGTGCCTTGTTCAAGATGCCGAGATAGGTTGCTGTCTTACCTGATTGCACCTCCCCCATGAGCAAGCCCCTGCGCGGCCATGACCCCTCTCCTTGTTCTGGATCTCCGAGAAGCTCGACGACGTCGTCGGTCTGCTTATCCAATGTGTCGATGACGTTTGCCTCCCAGTCTCTTTGGATGAGAAGTTTTTTGTACGCGCTCCATCGTGGAGTCTCTATTGTGGACTTTCGCGTACCAATCCATTCCGTAAATGTCTTTTGATCAACGATTGACCCTCCATTGGGCATGCTGACCTCGTTTTCTTGCGTCAGCTCCAGCAAAACCTGTGCAAGGTCGTTTGTGGACAAGTCTTCGAAGAGGAGTTCAGCGAACTTGCCAGCCTTCGATTCAAGTTCGTCTATTGTCAGCGGACGTACCGTGTCGAAAAGGCGATTTTTCAAATAGGCTTTGAATTCAGCTTGTAGTTCAGTCAGCGGCATGCGTTTGCTCCCAGGCGGTAGTGACAAGACCGATTAGTCCATCTACGGTGTTGAATGGTTCAATAGCTTCAAGTTGAGCTGCGGCGATAATTGGATCGGCGCTGAGGAGGTCTGCGTTTCGAATGTCTCTGAGCCGCTTGAGAAGTAACTCGGGTTCGTGTGTTGGTGGTTGGGCTCTCGCATTAGACGCAACCTCGACGTAAGAGTCCATCACGGGAAAGGTGGCGGCAAGGGTCTTTAGGAGGTCGGCAACCCGGGAACTTTGTTCTTGCGGGAGTGCCTCCAGAACAGCTCGGACCGATGGGCTCGTCAGGTTTACCTCATATGAGAATCCATCGCGTGTTTTCAGCTTGTTCCATACGGGTTCAATCTGGTTGTGCTCGCTTCTACCTCGAAAAGTATGAACCCGTTTTCCACGACTCAGGATTGGTTCTATGAGTTGGCGTAGTCGAAGTTTGAACGAGTGCGGAGGCTCGGCCCTCGACTTCTTGATGTCGAGCTGCCAAAGTGCGTCGAGGGTTGACGGCACATCGACTTGTATGCGCGTCTGCTTTGTTATTTCGCTCATCTTCGCTAGTCCATACCAGTGCCCGTAGGATATGAGTCGCAAATTCCGATACACATAAAAGCCCTGGGCCTGCCTCATTTCTTTGCCGAGATCTTGACGTTTTGCCTCCTCGGAAGACAGCCCAGACGGATGAGGGAGGGTGAACGCCTCGACTCGCACCTCACTGCCATTAATACGGATGATTTCCGGGGCGGAGCGTTGAGTTTTCGGATTTCTTGAGAGGAAGGGGTCAGTTGGGGTGAGTGCGATCCCATTGACTCGAATTTGAAGGCGGTTAACCTTCTTGTCAAGATAACGGTGAAAAACTAGCGAAAGGCTGGCCCGAACATTCGCAAGACGTTCGCCGAGGAAGGGGCCCGGCATTGGAGCGTCACCAATGAGGAGGTCAAGATCATCCCAAAGCACGAGCGTGCCGTGCTTTCGGGTCCTAAGTAGTCTAATGAGCGGAATCTCTTCGAGTTCGATCTCGCTAAGACTTATGAGAGACCATTGGCCTGTATCCCGGATGTGATTTATGTCCCATCGCAGGGCAGTAATAGTCGAATCTTGTTTCGTGATAACCGTCAGGCACCGCGCTTGCGAGAGGGACGCGGTCTTCAGGCCGAGGCCGAAGCGTCCGAGATCCGACGACTGACGTGGTCCCACGGAGCCTGCGAGCCGCAAGGCCTCGCGAGCCGTGGTCGGAGCCATCCCTGCTCCGTCGTCGAGAATGGCGAGGTACCTGCCCTCGACCACGTCCGCGTCCACTTCGATCGATCGCGCTCCAGCCGTGATGCTGTTGTCGACGAGATCCGCGATGGCTGTTTCGAGCGAGTAGCCAACTGATCTCATCGACTCGAGCAAGTTGACACTCGGTGGTACGTCTTCGTACTGCAATCGCTCCCCCGCCCCGTTTCTGGCTCACTATAGCGAGTAGGAGGAGTCCACGGCTCGCGGGGCCATGCTATTGCTGGGCTTGCGCCCGCCGGCGTCGATCGTTCGCGGGTGATGCGGGTTGCTCAGCTCGCCCCGACGGCCACGGCGGTTGCCAACTGTCGGCGACTTCATGCGCACTTTCGGCGGGCTAGATGGTCTGTCACGGCGTTGGGGGATCGCGCCTTGGCCGCATTCGTGCGACATGCAGGTATGCTGCTTCCAGTCGGTTGGCCCCTTGTGGCTTGATTACGCAGAAGCGAGAGAGCCTCGCGTTGGGACTATGGTCACCTTTTTCTGGTGCTCCATAGGGCAGGAACCGATGCTGATCCTTGGAGGCTTCACATGAGATTTGATATGGGTGAGCTCTTCTGTGGGCCTGGGGGCCTGGCACTGGGCGCTCACCGGGCGGCAAGAGATCTAGGGGTGCAGCTTCGGCACGCCTGGGCAACCGACTACGACCATGACACCTGTGCTACCTACCGTTCAAACATTCCGGGCGCGACAGCGGAGTCCGTGATCCACGCCGACGTTCGAGTCCTCGAGACGGCGTCGCTTGCTCCGATCGACGGGCTCGCCTTCGGGTTCCCCTGCAACGACTTCAGTCGTGTGGGGGAACGGAAGGGCATGATGGGGCGCTTTGGTCCACTATACAAGTATGGCGTCAATGTTTTGAACGAGCACTCGCCGTCCTGGTTCGTCGCCGAGAACGTGGGCGACCTCAAGGGCGCCAACGACGGTCACTCATTCCGCCAAATCCTGCGCGAGTTGGAGCACGCTGGGGACCAGGGCGGGTATGTCCTAACCCCCCACCTCTACAAGTTTGAGCAGTACGGGCTCCCGCAGCGCCGTCATCGCATCCTCATCGTCGGCATCCGGAGGGACTTGCATGTGCAGTTTCGGGTTCCTGCAACGGAGCCGTACGCGCATATCGACAACTCGGCCGGCAACAGGCTGGAAAACCCTCCCATTGGACCGCTGGTCACGCAGAACGAGCTGGCGAAGCAGAAGCCGTGGGTCATCGAGCGGCTCATGCATATTAAACCAGGAGAAAGCGCCTTCACCGCGGAGCTCCCGGAGCACCTGCGTTTGAACGTGACGGGTGCGACCATCAGCCAGATCTACAAACGCTTGGAGCGGGATAAGCCGTCTTACACCGTGACCGGATCCGGTGGAGGGGGGACGCACGTCTATCACTGGGACGAGCCTCGGGCGCTGACCAACCGGGAGCGAGCGAGGCTCCAGACATTTCCAGACGATTATTTATTTGTGGGAGGCCGCGATAGCGTCCGACGTCAGATCGGTATGGCAGTTCCCGTAGAAGGCGCTGAGGTCGTGTTTTCGGCGCTCTTTAAATCATTCGCCGGAATCGACTACGAAACGGTACCGACCAATCTCCCGCGCTCCATCCAGACTGCAATAGGATCATAGGCAATCTCTTGATTCATAGTGCGTATTGGGAGGCCGCAAAGGTTATGAGCGGCACTTAGGCTCCGTGTGCCCTGACGAATGAGCCCTAGCTGACTCGCCACCCAAAAACTAGGTGTCGGCTTCATGCGTAAGAGTCTCGCGGCGAGCGTTTATCGGTGCGGCACAACTGGTGCAAGACCGCCTGGTGACTCGCCTTCGTGGGCAACTCGCCAGGAGCGGCCGCCGAGCATGACTGTATTCGGGTCCTCGTTCTCGGCGGCCGTGACCTGAACGCTAACCATCTCACCGGGCTCGGGCGCGACTATCCCTAGCATGGACGCCACCTGGCGATGGTAGTTGTAGTCGCCGCCGAGGATGATGTATCCCTCCGGACGCAGACTACTTCTGGCGCCGCCGTTTTCGCGCACCCGTTTCATGAAGTCGTCCTGTTGTGCGACCGTGGCGACCGCGTTGCGGCTGATGCGTTGCCTCACAACTCGACGGAAAAGCTCATTCACGCGGGCCTGCCCAGATTTTCGGTTCGCGAAGATCGCGGCGACGTCTGTTGGATCGGCTTGGAGGAGAACATTGGGTGGCAGATCGCCAGGACGATGGAGCCACCGGACCGCGGCGCGTCCCTGGAGGTTGAGTCCGACCTTCGCGTCTCGGTTTGCACCAGATCGGAGATTCTCGGGGGATGCTCGAACAATTCCAACAGCGAACTCGCTAGTGACGTCGTTGACGTGTCCGACGAACAGCAGGTGCCCAATGGCCTCCGGCGGAATCATCCATTGGAACAGCGTCTGCGAGAACTTGCAGTCGACGTCGTGACCGGCGACTCGGTAGTCGAGTGTGACCCCCTCGTCGATGACGTCGTCGAACTCACGGCGGAGGTTTATCTCGAAAAGGGTGCCGAAGTGGGTGCGCTCGGTCTTGTGGAGCTGTGCCCAGGAGTAGCGGCCGGTCCGCTGGCCGTCGTACAGCTGGTCGAGGGTGCGACGCATCATCTTGCCGGTACGTGAACCGTCCGGGTCCGCTCGCTGAAAGGCGCGGAAAACCTCGACTAACGCCTCATCTGTCTCGTCAGCGACCGGATCGATTGACCAGTCGAGGGACAGCTCGTCAGCCATGTTCAGCTGACCCGGTTGCGCTTCTGCGCGATGAACTCGTGCCGGGTGTGGTCGTGCTGTCCGGTGAAGCCCTTGAACGTGCCTAGCTTATAGCGGGTCTCTCCGGTCTCGTCGACAGTGACGTCCAGATCGAAGTCGTGCGAGAGCGCAGTTATCTTCCGCTCGACCGAGGCGATGCTTCCCTCGTTGTGCGCTCGAAGTAGTTCGGTCAGCGAGAGGGCTTCCGACGCGTTCGCGAGCGCGCGGTAAACCGGGTCGTGGAGATCGACGGCGATACCAAGGTCTTCACGACGTGCGCCCTCGCGCCGAAGGGCCGCCGCGATCTGCCGGCCGACGGCTTCGGCGACCGGCGGCGGGAAGGCATTGCCGATCTGCCGGTACTGCGAGGTCTTCCGTCCGCTGAAGATGTAGTTGTCCTCCCGCTGCCAGCCCTGCACCCGTGCAGCCATTTCGACGGTCAGACGTGGGTGCACCACACGCGCGGACGGCGCGTCCAGGGCGGGAGCCTCATTTGCGATGCCCCGTCCGTCGACGTGGAGCTTTGCCCATCCGAGCTTGGCGCGGGTGGGACCGAGGTCGGCGCCTCCGTGCTTCTTGCTTCCTCCGACTAGGGTCGGGCCGATGTCGGTAGCCAGGTTCTTCCACTCATCAGCGCCGGTCCAGCCTCGCGAGCTCATCAGGTCGTGCAGGGCGTCGCCGACAGTAACTCGTGCCGCCGTTCCGCCTTCGGGGAACCGGAAGTACGCCTGGTCCTCCGGACGCATCGCGACGAGCACGAAACGTGGTCGCAGCTGGGGGACGCCGAAGTCGGAGGCATTCAGGAGCTTCCACTCGCCGACGTAGCCGTAGTCGTCGAGCCGATCAAGGACGCGCTGCCGGTAGGCGGCAAAACGAGGAGCAGAGAGCCCGCGGACGTTCTCGAGCATCACGGCGCGCGGCTGAATCACGCCGACCTGCTCGATGGCCCAGGCGAACAGGTCTCGCTCATCGGACGTTCCGAGCTGCTTACCCGCGATCGAGAAGGGCGGGCAGGGGACTCCTCCCGCGAACAGCGTTGCTCCGGCGTAGTCCTTGGGGTCCCAGACGTCCAGGTTCGCGACGTCGCCGACCGCCACCTGCGCACCTATGTTCGACGCCAGCGTGTCCGCCGCGGTCTGATCAATCTCGACGGCCAGCGAGTGGTCAAATCCGGCCTTGTGCAGCCCGAGCGACTGTCCTCCGGCGCCCGCGCAGATCTCGACAACGGTGTACTTCTGCGCTTCAGCCTGGGTCACCCTCCGATAGTACGAGCCCCCACCGACACCGGCTCTCGTCGGCGGCAGATCGGCGCGACGAGGCCGTCAGGGCGCGCGGGAGGGGACCTGAGTCGAGCTGGCGTGGGCAGAACAGGCTCGGACCCAGAGGCCACTGTTGCGCCTCCACCCCCTCTTTGACGC